>BADC01000655.1 GCA_000333435.1 Corynebacterium-like bacterium B27
ACCGCTGTACTTCTGACCGTTGACGAGCACCGTCGGGGTGCCGGTGACGGCCTTCTCGTCGGAGTTCGGCAACGGGCCCTGCAGGGCGCGGGAGGTCGCATCCGCCACCCAGCCCTTGAACTGGGTGTTGTCGATGCACGAGTCGATGTCGCTCTGCGCGCTCACGCCCGCCTGACTCACGAGGTCTTTCAACGTGGCGTCGTCGAGCCCCTCGGTGTTCTCGGCGGGCTGGTTCTTGAACAGCAGGCCGTTGAAGTCCCAGAACTGGTCGGGCGAGTAGTTCGCGACACAGGCGGCCGCGTTCGCAGCGCGGGTGGAGTACTTCGAACCGAGCGAGGAGCGGTCGAGGATGGAGAGCGGATGGATCTCCGCCGTCGCCACCCCGGACTTCACCCAATCGCCGATCTGGGCGTTGTTGGTGCTCTCGAACTGGCCGCAGAACGGGCACATGTAGTCGACGTACATCCGGATGTCGACGACTCCCGACGACGTGTCGGGCGTCGTGGGCACGGGGTCTTCCCCGGCGGCGAGCGCCGGCGTCGTCTCGGCCACGAAGTCGGTGCCGATGGTGATGCCGTCGCTTGCCATGTTGAGCGGGCCGGGGCCCGCGGGCTTCAGCGTGGAGACGATGACGAGGGTGATGCCCACCACGATGGCGATCACGACGACGCTGAGTGAGGAGATGAGGATGACCCGGTTGCGGATGTCCTTCTTGCGCTGTTCCTCGCGCAGCTGCTTCGCTTTCTCCCGAGCCGCCTCACGCCGCTGGTTCTTCGAGAGACGAGAATCGTCGGCTCCGCCTGTACTCATGCGTGGATGCTCCGTGGGGTTCGAGATGGATGACTCCAGAATAGTAGGGACGCTCTCTGGGAGTTGACCACGCGCATCCTGTGTACGGCGCCGTGGCATAATGGCCTCTGGGTCTTCGACGGAGCAGGCCCGATCATCCATCACTACGGATCGTCCGGCACGTACCTGCCGGTGAAGGAGCAACTGAATCATGGCATCTGTCACGTTCGACAAGGCATCCCGCATCTACCCGGGAGCCACGCGAGCATCGGTCGACAAGCTCGACCTCGAGGTCGCCGACGGCGAGTTCCTCGTGCTCGTCGGCCCCTCCGGCTGCGGAAAGTCGACCTCGCTGCGCATGCTCGCCGGCCTCGAAGAGGTCAACGAGGGCCGCATCCTCATCGGCGACCGCGACGTCACCGACATCCCCCCGAAAGACCGCGACATCGCGATGGTCTTCCAGAACTACGCCCTCTACCCCCACATGACCGTGGCCGAGAACATGGGCTTCGCGCTCAAGATCGCCGGCGTCAACAAGGATGAGCGGGCCGCCCGCGTGCTCGAAGCCGCGAAGCTGCTCGACCTCGAGCCCTACCTCTCGCGCAAGCCCAAGGCCCTCTCCGGCGGTCAGCGTCAGCGCGTCGCCATGGGCCGCGCCATCGTGCGTCAGCCCCAGGTGTTCCTCATGGACGAGCCGCTGTCGAACCTCGACGCCAAGCTCCGCGTGCAGACCCGCACCCAGATCGCGTCGCTGCAGCGCCGCCTCGGCGTCACCACGGTCTACGTCACCCACGACCAGACCGAGGCGCTCACCATGGGCGACCGCATCGCCGTGCTGAAGGACGGCCTGCTCCAGCAAGTCGGCTCCCCCCGCGACCTCTACGAGAAGCCGAACAACGTGTTCGTCGCCGGGTTCATCGGCTCCCCCGCCATGAACCTCTTCCACGCCGACCTCGCCGACACCGGCGTGAAGTTCGGCACCTCGATCGTCCCGGTCGACCGCGAGACCCTGGCCTCCACCACCGCGACCAGCGCCACCATCGGCGTGCGGCCCGAGGACATCATCGTCTCCTCCACCCCGGGCGAAGGCCTCGAGGTCACGGTCGACCTGATCGAGGAGCTCGGCGCCGACGGCTACCTGTACGGCCACTCCGAGATCGAGGGCAAGCGCACCGACATCGTCACCCGCGTCGACGGCCGCTCGCACCCGTTCGTGGGCGACAAGGTGTACCTCACCGCCGCACCGAACCACGTGCACCTGTTCGACCTCGAGTCGGGCGAGCGCCTCGGCAACAAGGCCGTCGTCAGCTAGTTTTGGCGACCTCCCTTTCGATCACCTCTGCCACGGCAGATCCGGCCCTGCTGGATCTGCCGTGGCAGTTGCCGTTGGACGAGTGGCCCGACGAGTACATCGCCGCGCTGCCCAAGGGCATCTCGCGGCACCTCGTGCGGTTCGCCCACCTCTCCGGTCACGTCATCGCCATCAAGGAGACGACGGATGAGATGGCCAAGCGCGAATACGAGATGCTGCGCACACTGCAGCGACTCGATGTGCCCTGCGTCGACCCGCTGGCCGTCATCACGAACCGCACCGACGCATCCGGGGACCCGTTGAACTCGGTGCTGGTCACCCGGCACCTGAAGTTCTCGCTCCCCTACCGTGCCCTGTTCTCGCAGCAGTTGCGGCCCGACACGGCGACGCGCCTCGTCGACGCCCTCGCGGTGCTGCTGGTGCGGCTGCACGTGATCGGCTTCTTCTGGGGCGACGTGTCGCTCTCGAACACCCTCTTCCGGCGCGACGCGGGGGCTTTCGCCGCCTACCTCGTCGACGCCGAGACCGGTCAGCTCTACGACGGCCTGTCGAACGGACAGCGTGAGAACGATCTCGAGATCGCCCGGGTGAACATCGCCGGCGAGCTGATGGACCTCGAGGCCGGCGGCCGTGTCGACGAAGAGCTCGACCCGATCACGGTCTCCAACGGCATCGTCGCGGCCTACCGGTCGCTCTGGAAGGAGCTCACCGGCGCCGAGTCGTTCAACTCCTCGGAGCGGTGGCGCATCAACGAGCGGGTCGACCGCCTGAACGACCTCGGCTTCGACATCGAGGAGCTCGCCATCAAGACCACCGAGGGCGGCACGACGGTGCGCATCCAGCCCAAGGTGGTGGATGCGGGGCACCACCAGCGCCGGCTGCTCCGCCTCACCGGGCTCGACGCCCAGGAGAACCAGGCGCGGCGGCTGCTCAACGACCTCGACTCCTACACGGCCAAGTACGGCCGCAAGGGCTACGACGAGGAGATGGTGGCGCACGAGTGGCTCGCGAAGGTGTTCGAGCCGGTCATCCGTGCCATTCCGCGCGACCTGCGCGGCAAGCTCGAGCCGGCCGAGGTGTTCCACCAGCTGCTCGAGCACCGCTGGTTCATGAGCCAGGATCAGAGCCGCGACGTTCCGCTGGCCGAGGCGCTCTCGTCGTACATCGACACGGTGCTGCGCCACCGCCGCGACGAGGCGACCGTGATCGACCCGCCCACGGGCACGTTCACGCTCCCCATCCCCACGCAGGGCGGGGACGACGCCGGCGAGGCCGCCGACTGGCGCCTCACCGTCTGACCCACCCTCCTCGCGACCCGATCGCGAAGAGTTACGGGGTGCGCTGGCGTGCGATCTCGTAGAGCGTCACGGAGGCGGCGATGCCCGCGTTCAGTGACTCGGTGTTCGCCGAGATCGGGATGCTCACCACGGCGTCGCAGGTCTCGGTGACCAAGCGCGAGAGGCCCTTGCCCTCGCTGCCGACCACGATCACCACGGGGCCCTGCGCCAAGTCGAGGTCGGACAGAGTCACTGCACCATCGCCGGCCAGACCCACCACGAAGACGCCGCGCTGCTTGAACGACTTGAGCGTCTGGGTGAGGTTCGACGCCATGGCGACAGGGGTGCGTGCCGCGGCACCGGCCGAGGTCTTCCATGCGGAGGCCGTCACGCCCACCGAGCGGCGTTGCGGCACGATCACGCCGTGGCCACCGAACGCGGCGGTCGAGCGGATGATCGCACCGAGGTTGCGCGGGTCGGTGATCCCGTCCAGCGCCACGAACAACGGCGTCTGCTGCTTCGCGAGCACCTCGTCGAGCAGGGTCTCCGGATGCGCGTACTCGTACGGCGGCACCTTCAGCGCCAGCCCCTGGTGCACCGCGTCGTGGCCGGAGAGGCGGTCGAGCTCCGGCCGCATCACCTCCATGACGGGGATGCCACGCTTGTTCGCCAGCGCGAGCGCCTCCTTGACGCGCTCGTCGACCTCCACCCGGAACGCCACGTACAGCGCCGTCGCGGGGATGTGTGCCCGCAGTGCCTCGACCACCGAGTTGCGGCCGGTGACCATCTCGCTGTCGTCGGCCTTCTTGACCCGGCGGGCGGGGGCGGTGCGCGCATCCTGACCCTGACCGCGATCGTTCCCGCCGCGCTGACCCGGCTTCCCCTTGCCGCCGGCGGCCGCGAAGCGCTCACGCGCCGCCTTGGCCTTGCCGGCGGGGTGGTACGGCCGGTCCTCGGCCTTGGGGGTGGGGCCCTTGCCCTCGAGCGCCTGGCGGCCCTGACCGCCCGAACCGACGGCCTTGCTGCCCTTGGTGCTCCTGCGTACGGCGCCGGCCCGCGAGGGTCGTCCCGTTCCTGATTTAGCCATCGAGACTCCAGTGCGCGCCGTTCGGCGTGTCTTCTATCGATATTCCGGCTTGTCCGAGTTCATCCCGGATGCGGTCCGCTGTTGCGAAGTCACGGTCAGCCCTGGCAGCCTCACGGTCGGCGACGAGCCGCTGCACGAGGGTACCCAGCGCGCGCTCGGCGACGGCGTCGGCGGCACCTGCCCACTCAGGGGCGAGCGGGTTGATGCCCAGCACGTCGGTCATGGCGAGCACCTGCCCGAGGAGGGCGGCCGTCTCGGCCAAGTCCTCGTCGTCGAGCGCGGCGTTGCCCCGCCGGACCGTTTCGTGGATGACGGCGATGGCCTGCGGAACGCTCAGGTCGTCATCCATTGCCGCTCGGAATTCGTCGGGGATGAGGAGCTCGGACGTGCCCGCGAAGCGCGTGCCCGCCAGGCGCCGCTCGGCGCGCTCGAGGAAGCCCTCGATGCGCGACACCGCGGCCTCGGCCTCGGCCAGCGCTCCGTCGTGGAACTCGAGCGTGGAGCGGTAGTGCGCGGCGCCGAGGTAGTAGCGGAGCACCACAGGGCGGGCCTCGGCGATGAGTTCGGCGGCGAAGATCGAGTTGCCGAGCGACTTCGACATCTTCTGGCCGGTGACCGAGACGAGACCGTTGTGGATCCAGAGCCGCGCGAACGGGTCGCCCGCCGCGTGCGACTGCGCCTCCTCGTTCTCGTGGTGCGGGAAGCGCAGGTCGAGGCCGCCGCCATGGATGTCGAACTCGGCACCCAGGTACTTGGTCGACATCGCCGAGCACTCGATGTGCCAACCGGGGCGCCCGCGGCCCCACGGGCTCACCCACGCCGCCGTTTCGGGCTCGCCCGCCTTGTGGCCCTTCCAGAGCGCGAAGTCGCGCACATCCTTCTTGCCGCGCGAATCGGAGTCGGTCGCCGGCGCCATGTCGTCGAGCTTCTGGTGCGTCAGCTCGCCGTAGTCGGGCCAGCTCGCCGTGTCGAAGTAGACGTCGCCGGTGCCGTCGTCGGTGGCGTAGGCGTGCCCCGAGTCGATCAGGCGCTGGATGATCGCCTGCATCTCGGGAATGGATGCGGTGGCTCGCGGTTCGTAGGTGGGCGGGAGCACGCCGATGGCGTTGTAGGCGGCGGTGAACTCGAGCTCGACGCGGTAGGCGAGGGCCCACCACTGCTCCGGGCTGCCACTCGCGGCGCTCTCGGTGGCGTTGATGAGGATCTTGTCGTCGATGTCGGTGACGTTGCGCACGAAGGTGACGGTGTACCCGCTGTAGGCGAGCCAGCGGCGCAGCTGGTCGTAGACGAGGGCCGAGCGGAGGTGACCGATGTGCGGCGACGACTGCACGGTGGGGCCGCACACGTAGATGCCGACCTGGCCCGGGACGAGCGGCGTGAAGTCGGTGAGGGCGCGGGCCTTCGAGTCGTAGAGGCGGAGAGTCACTGCGCTAGTTTACTGTGCTGGTTGCC
>BADC01000654.1 GCA_000333435.1 Corynebacterium-like bacterium B27
CAGCTCCAGGATGCGATGGGCTCGGGCGACGTCGGCGAGCACGCTCGCGATCGACTGGTCTTCGTAGTACTGCTCGTGCGTGTAGGTCACGCTGGCTCCTCAGGTCTTCGGGCTCGGCTGGTCAGTTCTTACGGGCGGCGACGTCGGCGACGGTCATGCCGCCGACGCGGGCGTTCACCCGGCCTCCGGTGGCGACGGCCGCGATGATGACGAGCTCGTCCGGCCGGGGCGCATCCGGGATGGTGATGGTGATGGCGTCATAGTGCGACCGTACGTACACTTCGTGCTTGTACGCCAGCGGGATGTCGATGGTGGCGCCGGCGGCCGCCGATTTCGTGGCCGAGGAGATCCAGGCGTCGCCGCCGCCGATGGCGTCGCGGAAGGCGTTGCCGAAGACGGTCGTGACGCAGGCGACGACATGCTCCTGCTCGCCGTCGAGCCCCGCGAGCCCGCCCTTGCCGTAGCTCTCGGCGGGGCGGCCGCCGAGCAGGGCCAGTGCACGGCTGCCGAGTTCGGTGCCGAGACTCGCGCTCGGCTCGGTCAGGGGTGAGAGGTCCTCCACCCAGCGGCCCGCGAACGGGTTGGCGATGACCACGGCGACCGCTGCCTTCACGAGCGGCTGCTCGGGCGCGGGGCCCAGTTCGTGCACGGTCTCCTGCACGAAGGAGTGCCAGGCCCGCACGTCGTAGTAAGGGTCGATGCTCATGCTGCGTGTACCTCGTGTCGGTTGGGGTCGGTCGGGTTGTAGAGGGCGGCTTCGACGCTGTCGCCGGTGAACTGGTTGCCCTTGGCCATCTCGCGGGTATCGGCGTACCACTGCGACTTGTCCTGGGTGCGGTCGGTGACGGGGCGCTCGAGGCGCTCCCACTCCTTCAGCGCATCCGGCAGTTCGCCGTCGGCGGCGGCGGTCGCGGCCACGGCGAGGGTCCAGGCGTTCTGCATCGAGCATCCGGCGCCCTGCGCCAGCGCCGGGCACATGGCGTGGGCGGCGTCGCCGATGAGGGCGACCTTGCCGTCGGTCCAGTAGTCGAGTCGCGTGGTCTGGTAGCCGTAGTAGCGGCCGGGGGTCTCGGCGGCGACCTCGAGCACCGGGGCGAGTTGCGGGAACACGGAGGTCCACAGCTCGAGATCGATCGGCACCCGAGAGCCCTGCGCGTCGGCGGTCGGCGCCGACCTCCGAATTCGTTATGCCCCACAGCTGGTTGAGCGACGCCTCCTGCGCCGTGAGTCCGTTGTTAGTGTCCTGGTCGTAGTCACTCGGCAAGGGCGGGTCGCTAGGGCGCGCGGTCGTCGACGGAATGGTGATGTACGAACCGTTCGGCGTGGGTGCCGGCTCGGCGACCGATTGTGATGTGGGCACACCGGCGTTTGTCGCGCATCCGGTCGCCAGGAATACCACGGAGAGAGTGATAGCAGCCACGGCTGTTCGGATTGCTCTCACTGCGCCCCCGCTCTCGTTCGGCACCTTCCCGGCGCCTTGCTTCTCTACGAGCGTAGACCAGGCATGATCCGCTTTCGTGGAACACGTCAACTAGTGGGCAGTTGCAATGCAGGATGAGTACGTGGAAATCCGCTCCCTCATTTGCCGACGTTCGGTTCGAAGGTTCGAAGCGACGCCCGTTCCGCAGAGCACGGTGACTCGCATCG
>BADC01000653.1 GCA_000333435.1 Corynebacterium-like bacterium B27
TGGATGTTGTCGGCGTCAGTGATGGTGCGGCCGGGGCGGTGCTCGTAGATGTCGCCGACCGCGAAATCCTCGAGATAGCGGCCGTAGCTCGCCCGATAGCGGTTTTCGCCGATCCTGGTGGCGGAAAGGGTCACTGGAGACTCTCCATATATGTTTGTCCGGACAATATAGGCTCAGATAAAGGCGAGCAAGCCGTTTTGCGCGTCAGATGAAGAAAGTGAGCGTGAGATAGCCGTTGAGGGCGGTGGCGAAGCGCGGGCTGTAGGCCGGGTGAACGATCACGCCGAGGCCGGGCTGGAAATAGAGGCCCGGAGTCAGGCGATAGGCGTAGCTGCCGATCACCGAATAGGTCGCCTTGAAATTCTGCTGGCCCACCGCCGTGCGCGCCGCCAGCCCGTCCTTGCTGTAGACGTTGGCGGTGGCGACGACCGAGGCGAGATCGAAGGGGCGATCCTTCAGCAGCCCGACGCCGTAGACGCGGCCCTCATAATATTGCGAGATCATGTTCTGCTGCGGCGGGGCGTAGTTGAACGTCGCGCCGACATAGAGGCCGCGATTGGCCCTGGAATCGTCGATCTGGAACAACTGGTGGTCGACCGCCACGTAGGTCGCCCAATTGTCCTTGGAATAGGTGCCGTCGAACCGCTTGAAATTGGTGGTGTTGTAGATGCCGCCGAATCGCACCCAGGTGGCGAGCTGGCCGGGCTTGGCCGGCTGATCCCAGCCCCCCTCGCCGATCGTCA
>BADC01000652.1 GCA_000333435.1 Corynebacterium-like bacterium B27
CCTCCCCTCCCCTTATAATATCCCCTCCCTCACCTACTAACCCCTCCTCTCAACCTTNNNATTTTGGCCCTAAACCTGCGGTTTTAGGGCCAAAATCGACGGGTCACGAGGAGGGTGGGTGCGGGGTGGCGCGGGAAATGAGTAGTGGGTGCTCAGGTGGAGGCGGGCCGGCGGATGGGAGGCTGGCACCACGCCACGACCGGGAGGATGCGATGACTGCGTACGAGGAGCTCGGCGGACACGCCGTGATGAGGACGGCCGTCGCGGTGTTCTACAACCGCGTGGTGGCCGACCCACTGCTCGCGCCCTACTTCGAAGGCGTCTCGCTCGCCCGGCTGCGCGGCCACCAGATC
The DNA here is from genome assembly GCA_000333435.1 of Corynebacterium-like bacterium B27. Taxonomy (GTDB): domain Bacteria; phylum Actinomycetota; class Actinomycetes; order Actinomycetales; family Microbacteriaceae; genus Herbiconiux. The sequence continues at coordinate 354 of BADC01000652.1, forward strand.
GCGTTCCTCTCCGGGGTGCTCGGGGGGCCCCACATGTTCACGGGACGAGACCTGGCGACCGCCCACGCCGGCTTCTCGATCACCGAGGAGGCGTTCGACGCGATGGCGGAACATCTCGAGTTCGCTCTCGTCGACGTGGGCGCGCCTGACGCCGTGACCGCCGACGTGCTCAGTACCGTCGCCGGACTACGGAATGCCATCGTGCAGCCTGCCGCTACCCCGTCGTCGCGGGCGGGGTGAGCGGTGACGACCCGGGCGCCCCGATGAGGTCGCGGCGACCGGAGATCCCGAGCTTGCCGTAGCTGGACTGCAGGTGGTTGTCGACCGTCCTGATCGACAGGAACAGGCGCGTCGCGATCTCCTGACTGCTGAGACCGAGCCGAGCGAGGTCGACCACCTCGCGCTCTCGCCGGGTGAGCACGTCAGGAGCCGAGTCGCGGATGCCGCGGGTGTCGGCGCCCGGGCAGAGAGCCGCCAGCTCCAGGGCCCGCTCCTGCAGCGCCGCGGCGTCGTGCGCCCGCCCCGCTTCCCGTGCCGCCCGGCTCGCCGCGGCGAACGCCTCGGCCGCGGACAGCGTGGCACCGAGCTGCAACCAGCGCTCGCCGGCCGCGGCGAGGGCGCTCGCCGACGGCTCGGCCACGGCGCGGGCGTGGGCCGCCCGCGCAGCGAAGAGCGGACTGTCGCTCGCCGCACCGAGTTCGTCGATCCGGTCGGCGATGAGCCGGAGGGTGGCCGTGAGCGCCGTTGCAGGGATGACGGTCGCGCGTGAACCGATGCGTGCCGCCTGGAAGAGCAGTGTGGTCGCGAGGTAGAGCGCGCCCGATTCGACGTGATGCTCGGCCTCGGCGCGCAGGCGCTCGATCGCGACCGCCGGCTGACCCTGGAGCGCGGTGAGTTGCGCTTCGGCGAGCCTCACGTGGAAGTTTCCCTCCGGGGCGTCGGTGTGCAGCGTGCGCAGGATCGCCTCCGCGGCATCCGTTTCGCCGGCTGCGATCTGGGCGAGCGTCAGGGTGCCGAGCGCCACGCGGTGCAGGTTCCTCGGCCCCTTCACGCGGGCGCCGGCGATCGCGTCGCCGAGCCAGCGGCGGGCCGACGAGACCTGCCCGATCTGCAGCAGCACATGACCGAGGAGAAGCTCGGCGTAGCGGGTGGAGACCTCGTCGTCGAATTGCACCGACTCCGACAGGGCCTCCAGCGCCAGCGCCCGCGCCTCGTCGAACGACCCGCCGACGAGGGCGGCCGAGGCCGCGGTGAACAGGGCGAACGCTCGGTCGCGGGCCACCGGCTCGTCGCCGAGCAACCGCTCGACCTCCGCGCGGGACTCCGACCATCGACCCACGCCGGCCAACGGCATCGCCGCTGCCATGGCCACCATCTCGCGCAGTTCCGCCGGAAGGCCCGGGGTGTTCACCAGCGGTTCGATCTCGGTCAGCGCCTCGCCGGTGCGCTCGACCGTGAACAACATCATCGAACGGGTGATCGCGAGCAGAGCGGCGTGACCCGGGAAACGGTCCTCGGCCGCCGAGAGCAGCTCGAGCGCCGCCACGATGCCACCCGGCTGATCGTGCCGGATGAGCGCGAGGGTGCTGGCGATGCGCACCGAGAGCAGGTCGGATGCCGGAGCCGTGTGATCGAAGGCCGACCCGGCCTCCGCGGCCGCACGCGCGCCTGCCGCATCGCCGAGGCGACGGAGCGCGTCGGCGAGGATGAGTTGGGGGGAGTCCGCCCGGGGGCTCCGGCGTCGATCCCGGCCTGCGCGAGCTTCGCTGCGAGCGCGTGGTCGTGGGTGAGCTGAGCGAGCCGGGCGCCGGCGACGAGCACCTCGGGCGAGGTCGGCTGGCCCGCATCCAGGCGCCACACGGCCACGCGGAACGCGCCGTCGGGCGTCGTGTCCGAGTCCGCCGCGATGTCGGCCTGCTCGATCAGGATGTCCTCGACGCGCAACATCGACATGGTTGCCCGGATGACGCCCACGTAGTGCGGCTGGGCCAGCTCGACGAGCATCCGTCCGCCCGCTTCGCGCACCGACACGAGGCCGGCGCGTTCGAGCTCGGTGACGCCTGTTCGGGCGTCGGGGGCGCGGAGTTCGCGCACCGGGAGCGGCTGGCACACGGCCAGGCGCTCGATCATGTCGAGCTGAGCCGGGGTGAGCGAACGGAACCGCCGGGCGATCACGTCGCCGAGGGCGGGAGTGCCGACCGGCTCCCCGATGAGCTGCCAGACGCCCGACTCGTCGACCAGGGTGCCCGCCTGCAGCGCTCCGGCACACAGTTCGCGCAGGAAGAGCGGGTTGCCCCCGGCGGCCCGGTGCAGTTCCTCGGCGGTTCGGCGGGCGACCGAACCGCCGAGCGCGTGCGTGAGCAGCGACTCGCTCGCGGTGCTGTCGAGCGGCGGCACATCGATGCGCACGGCCGCGCTCTCACTCCACAGGGCGAGCAGCGCATCCGGAATGGGTGCGCCGTCACCGATCGTGACGAGGAGTTTGATGACGCCGGAGTGCACGAGCTGCGCGAGCAACGCGACCGAGAGGTCGTCGAAGGCCTGCAGATCGTCGACGACGGCGAGGATGCGTCCGGTGCCGCCGATCGCGCGGATGCGTGCTGTCACCGCGGTCAAGAGGCTCAGCGGGTCGGCGGCCAGGGTCGTGAGGTCGATTGCGGGGGCGGCGGGGCCTGAACCGGCGGAGCCTGGACCAGCGGGGCCGGACGACGCGAACAGGGGCGACAGGCCGCCGAGCGGAAGGGCCGTGACACTCGTGCGCCCCGACAAGCGCACGACCGACCACGCGGAGGCGCTCAGACGCGCCGCGCACTCGGCTGCCAGCCGCGACTTCCCGACCCCGGTCGGGCCGAGCAGCACCACGGCGAGGGTCGGCGTGGCCTCGATCGTGGCAGTGATCCGCTCGAGCAGTGCATCGCGGCCCTGGAATCGCCACTCGCCCTCGGTGACGGGCCCTGGTCCCGTCGTGCCGGTCGTCATTGCGATACGTCTCCCCGGGCTGGTGCGCGATCGTCGTCGGCCCCCACCGGCGGATGATCTCTGAGCATAGCGAACGCGGAAGGCCGGATGAGCACTCTCGCGGAGCGAAGTAGGTAGCGACTACTCAAGACCTCACGCCGAGCGGTGGGCAGAGTATCCACGGCGCACAGGTGCGCCCAACGACTCCCTGTTGTCCTGACGAAAGAGCTGACCATGTTCCAGATTCCCCGCGCGGTGCGCCGCGCCGCACTCCGGCCGGCCGGAAGGGTGCGGCGGATGCCCGTGCTCGCCGCCGTGACCGTGACCGCCCTGGTGGCACTGAGCGCCCAGGGCGCCGCCGTCGCGTCTGCCGACGAGGTGGCAGAAGCGGCGGGTGCCACCGAGGTGACCCAGGCGACCGACCCCACGCAGGCGACGGAGGCTTCCGGGCCGGCGGATGCGGCCGGGGCGCCGGGTGCCGCTGGGGCGGCCGATCCCACGCAGGCGACCGAGGCCTCCGGGCCGGCCGATGCCGCAGGCGGACCCGGTGGGGGCCCTGCCGATCCCACTCAGGCGACGGAGGCGTCGGGGCCGGCGGATGCGGCGGGGGCACCGGGAGCCGCCGGGTCCGGCGATCCCACCCAGGCGACAGAGGCACCCGGGCCGTCGGACGCTCCCGGCACAGGCGCCCCGGCATCCGGTGCCCCGGGCGCCTCGGGAGCCCCGGCCGGCGCGACCGACCCCACCCAGGCGACCGAGGCTCCCGGCCCCGCCGGCGGACCGGTGTCGGGCACGCCGGCCGACGGCCTGCCGGGCGAACCGGCGGCCCTCGTGAACACCCCTCCGGTCGGCGTGGCCGACCACTACATGACGACCGTCGGCACCGTGCTGAAGGTCACCGCCCCGGGCGTGGTCGGCAACGACATCGACCCCGACGGCGACACCCTCCGCCCCGACAGCTGGGGCACCACGGGTTCGACCGGCGGCGGCCACGTCTCCGTGAGCTGGGACGGCTCGCTCGTCTACACGCCGGCCGCCGGCTTCGTCGGCACCGACACCTGGAGCTACTGGGTCTCGGACGGTACGGCGACGTCGGCGACCTCGGTGCCGGTCACGTTCACGGTCGTCGACACCACCGATGTCGCCCCGGTCGCCCAGGACGACGACTACTCCACCCCGGCCGGCACCGCCCTCGTGGTGTCCGGCTCCGGCGTGCTGGCCAACGACACCGACAGCGACGGCGACCCGATCGCGATCACGTCGGCGCTGGCGTCGGCCGGCGCGATCGGCAGCGCGAAGGGCGGCTCCGTCGACTGGCTGACGACCGGTGGCTTCACCTACCTGCCGGCGCCCGGGTTCGTCGGCTACGACACGGTCACGTACCGGGTCACCGACGGCGTGCTCGAGGGCAACCTGGGCACAGTGACGATCAAGGTCGGCGACTGGGCGAACCTCCCGCCGGTCGCGGCCGACGACCACTACGCGACGCCGGTGAACCGAGTGCTCACCGTGGACGCCGCGCACGGACTGCTGGCCAACGACTCCGATGCGACCGACCCGATCGCCGTGCTGGTGCCGCTCATCCTCGACACGGGGCGCGCCTCGGTCTACCTGAACAGCGATGGCAGCTTCAGCTACGCCTCGCACGACACCAGCACCATCGGGCCGGACACCTTCACCTACCGGGTGACCGACGGCACCGTCAACCTGCCGGTGACCGCAACGGTGACGATCGATGTCGGTCCGATCGCCAACGCCGATCCGATCGCCGCGAACGACAACTACACCACGGCGAAGAACACCGGCCTGGGCGTGGGCGGCGCTGTCGGGCTGCTCGCGAACGACAGCGACCCCGACGGCGACACCCTCGTCATCCAGCAGGCTCAGCCCAATGCGCCGACCTGGGCCGGCGGCATCGTGAATGTCGGAGAGGACGGCTCGTTCAGCTACACCCCGCCGGCCGGGTTCGTCGGGGCGGACGCCTTCAGCTACACGACCGTCGACGTCTTCGGCGGCACGGCCACCGGCACAGCCACCATCACGGTCACCGACCCCGACGCCGTGGCGAACACCATGCCCGTCGCCACCGACGACCACTACGCCACCACCACCGACACGGTGCTCGTCGTGACCGGGGCGAACGGGATGCTGACGAACGACTTCGACGCCGACGGTGACCCGCTCAGCGCCATCATCCCGGCCATCCCGTACGGCAGCTCGACGGTCGCGGGCGGCACCGTCACCGGCACCCCCGACGGCGGATTCACCTACACGCCCCCGGCGGGCTTCGTGGGCGACGACGAGTTCGTGTACGAGGTGACGGATCAGGGGCTCGAGAGCTACGACGTCGGCACGGTGCGCATCACGGTGACGGCCGACGACGCGTCGGTGCCCGCTCAACCCGGAACGGGTCAGCCGGGGGCTCCGGATGCCGGTGCGGCCGACGGTTCCGACGGCGCCTCCGGCGGCCCGGCGAGCGCCGGCGCATCCGGAGGGCTCGCTCTCACCGGCGCCGCCCCTGACGTAGCCCTGGCGTTCTCGCTCCTGCTGCTGCTCGCCGGTGCCGCCGGCACCGTGGTGGCGGCGATGGCACACCGCCGCAGCCGCCGTTCCTGAGCCCGGGCCGGCTCCCTCACCCCACCACCACCGAAAGGACCCCACGATGTTCGGCAAGAAGAAGAACTGGCAGAAGGCCTCGGGCACGGTGCTCGCCCGCACCATCGAGAGCGTCGACAGCGACGGATCGATGATCACCTACGACTACGCGGTCGAGGTGCACCCGGCCGCGGGCGCGGCGTTCCGCGCGATGCTGAAAGATCCGCGGCTGCTCACCGACTTCCTGCAGCCGACCGTCGGCAAGACGGTGGGGGTGGAGTTCGAGCCCGCGTCGGGCGCCGTGCGGTTCGACAAGAGCGATCCGCAGCTGAGCTTCAAGGCGTGGGAACGAGCCCAGCAGGAAGCGG
>BADC01000651.1 GCA_000333435.1 Corynebacterium-like bacterium B27
GTTCGCCGCGGTCTGGTTCACCCCGGCCGATACCGCCGGCTCCGTCGCCCCAGCTGGCGGCCGAAGCGGCTGCGGTTGCCGAGCGGCATCCTGCTCCCCTTCGTCGCGGCCACGGCGTCGGTGTCGCTCGCCTACAGTGTGGGCGCCGTCTTCCTCTCCCTCGGCGCCCAGATGGCCAGGGACTTCACCGGGACCACGAACCTCCTGGTGGTGGGGGCCCTGCTCGGCATCTCCTCGATCGCGATCGGCGTGACGGCCCTCTTCCTCGGCCGGGTCCCGGCGCACCTCAGCATCGTGCTGGGCGGGGTGATCTCCCTCGCCGGCCTCGGCCTCATGGCCGGCGCAGCGGCCGCCGGCTCGATCGGCCTCTTCCTCGCCTGGTGCGTCGTCGGCGGCGTGGGGTACTCGTTCGCCTTCACCGGTGGCCTGGGCCTCGTGAACCGCGCCGCGCCCGCGCAGCACCGAGGCGGCACGCTGTCGCTGCTCTACCTCTTCTCGTATCTGCTGCAGGCGGCCACCGCGATTGGTGCGGGCGCCCTGGCCACCGCGCTGGGGCTCGGGCCGGCGGTCGACCTGCTTGCACCGCTCCTGGCGGTGCTGGCGGCGGGGGCGGTGGCGCTCGCGGTGCTCGATCGGGCGGCCGGCCGCCGCCGCGCATCCGCTTTGTCGAGCTCGGCAGTGCAAAGCCGCGCCTGACTGTAGGGTCTCCACAGTCGACCTGCCGGTGCCTCCGCGCGCTGTTGTAGGCGGTTGACGGCGGATTGTCGGCGCTCGTCGCAACGGTTTTAGCGTAGTGATCGGCTCGGCACGCCCGGGGCGTGCCACGACGACGAGGACGACGATGACACACACGGTCGACAGCACGAACACCGATTCCGCTCCCCGCTCGGCGCCCCAGGGCGACGAGGTGGAGGCGATCGACAGCGAGCTCGACGCCTCCGCGCGCATCACCAAGAAGCCGGGTGGCGGGGCGGATGCGCGACGCGCCACCACGAACGACGTGGTGGTCGCTCGCACCGACGTGGAGTGGCTCGGCCGCTACCTCCTCGGCACCTGGGCCGACGTGCGCATCGGCGCCCGCGCCCTCACCGCGAAGCCCGAGATGCAGCGCATCGAGGGCCAGTCGCTCGAGGAGCACCGCGAACGCGTGTTCGGGCAGCTTAAGCTGCTGGTCGAGAACGGTCAGGTGCACCGCGCCTTCCCCGAGTCGATCGGCGGGGCCGACGACCACGGCGGCAACATCGCCGGCTTCGAGGAGCTCGTGCTCGCCGATCCGTCGCTGCAGATCAAGTCGGGCGTGCAATGGGGGCTGTTCGGGGCGGCGGTGCTGCACCTCGGCACCGACTACCACCACCAGACCTTCCTCCCCGCCATCATGAGCCTCGACGTACCCGGCGCGTTCGCGATGACCGAGACGGGTCACGGGTCGGATGTCGCGGCCATCGGCACCACGGCGACCTACGACGAGGATGCGCACGAGTTCGTCATCCACACCCCGTTCCGCGGTGCGTGGAAGGACTACCTCGGCAACGCGGCGGTGCACGGCACCGCCGCCGTGCTCTTCGCGCAGCTCATCACGAAGAACGTCAACCACGGCGTGCACGCCTTCTACGTTCCGCTGCGGGACGCCGTGACCGGCGAGTTCCTGCCGGGCGTCGGCGGCGAGGACGACGGGCTCAAGGGCGGGCTGAACGGCATCGACAACGGGCGCCTGCACTTCGATCACGTGCGCATCCCGCGCGAGAACCTGCTGAACCGCTACGGCGACGTGGCCGAAGACGGCACCTACTCCAGCCCGATCGCGAGCCCCGGTCGCCGGTTCTTCACCATGCTGGGCACCCTCGTGCAGGGCCGCGTCTCGCTCGACGGCGCATCGACCGCAGCGGCGAAGGTGGCGCTCACCATCGCCATCACCTACGGCAACGAGCGCCGCCAGTTCACCGCGGGCAGCGACACCGACGAGGAGGTGCTGCTCGACTACCAGCTGCACCAGAAGCGGCTCATGCCGAAGCTCGCCACCACCTATGCGGCGAGCTTCGCGCACGAGCAGTTGCTCACGAAGTTCGATCAGGTGTTCTCGGGCGAAGCCGACAGCGACGACGACCGCCAAGACCTCGAGACCCTCGCGGCCGCGCTCAAACCGCTCAGCACCTGGCACGCCCTCGAGACCCTGCAGGAGGCGCGCGAGGCCTGCGGCGGCGCCGGCTTCCTGGCCGAGAACCGGCTGGTGGGCCTGCGTGCCGACCTCGACATCTACGCCACCTTCGAGGGCGACAACCACGTGCTGCTGCAGCTCGTGGCGAAGCGCCTGCTGAGCGACTACTCCCGCCGCTTCGCCAACGCCGACTTCGGTGTGCTCGCCCGCTACGTGGTGGAGCAGGCGGCCGACAAGACGATGAACGGGTCCGGGCTGCGCTCGCTCGCGCAGACCGTGGCCGACTTCGGCTCGACCGCGCGCTCCGTCGGGCAGCTGCGTGACGCATCCGCTCAGCGTCAGCTGCTCACCGACCGGGTGGAGACCATGGTGGGCGAGGTGGCGGCGAAGCTCCGGCCGGCGGCGAAGCTGTCGAAGAAGGGCGCCGCCGACCTGTTCAACCTGCACCAGTCCGAGATCATCGAGGCCGCTCGGGCGCACGCCGAACTGCTGCAGTGGGAGGCGTTCACCGAGGCCGTCGACGGCCCGACCGGACAGGCGTCGGGGATGGATGACGGCACCCGCGTCGTGCTCACCTGGCTCCGCGACCTGTTCGGGCTCGGCCTGGTCGAGAAGCACCTCGCCTGGTATCTCATGAACGGGCGGCTCTCGCCGTCGCGCGCGCGAGCTGTCGGCCTCTACACGGAGCGGCTGTCGGCGCGGCTGCGGCCGCACGCCCAAGACCTCGTGAGCGCCTTCGGGTACGGGCCGGAGCACGTGCGCGCCGCCATCGCGACCGGTGCCGAGCGCGAGCGTCAGACCGAGGCGCGCGAGTACTACCGCGCGGCCCGGGCCGCCGGCACCCTCCCCGCCCCCGAGAAGAAGCCCGCCCGCACCCGCTGACCCCTCCTCGCGACCCGTCGATTTT
>BADC01000650.1 GCA_000333435.1 Corynebacterium-like bacterium B27
AGCTATTATCAGCGCAACTTCCCGCAAGGCTTCACGCCTCCGCAGGTTCTCACCTACAACGCGTCGAGCGTTCCGGTCATGCAACTCGCGCTGTCCAGCAAGACGCTCTCGGAATCGGCGCTCTACGACGCCGGCAATATCTACATCCGCGGCCAGCTTTCCGGCATTCCCGGCGTGTCGCTGCCGTTCCCCTATGGCGGCAAGCAGCGGCAGGTGCAGG
>BADC01000649.1 GCA_000333435.1 Corynebacterium-like bacterium B27
CGGGTAATTTGATTATTAAACAGATGCACGTTGTCTTCGCGAACCATGCCGGAGACATTCTCGACAACGAAGGCCTTTGGCTTGATCTGGCGCAGCGCGCGAACAAATTCGCGGTAAAGAAAGTTGATTTTCCTGTCTGGCTGTCTCACCCCAGCCTGACTAAAGCCTTGGCAAGGGTAGCAACCAACTAGCAAGTCTGCTTTCGGGAAATGCTCGATCTTGCGCACGTCTTTTAGTACGTACTCAGTGTCATCAAAGTTGGATACGTAGAGATCGCGAGCGTACGAAAGGACGTCATTCGCCATTATGACATCAAATCCGGCGGCCCGAAGGCCTGCGTCGGACCCTCCGCACCCAGAAAACAAAGAAACCGCCGTAGGCATCAGAAAACCCCCTGTTCGGCCGCGTCATTGCAGACCGATGGCGCCCTGCCAATAGCCGTCAAGCGGCGACCGTCGAGGCCGCGACTCCGACTGGCGCTTTTGAGGCAATTTCGAACAGATGAGTTAGCATTGGTCGTAGGCATTGGACGCGCGGATCATCCTTTGCCTCTTCCCCCATCATGGTCAGGCGCGCGCGATCAAGCGTCCATCCAGCTTCGTTATGCGCGATCGCGAAGTTGCCATCGGACAACATAAATGGGGTGGTGAAGCAGCGCGTGAACTCGACCTCAGTGGCCTTGCGGAACCATTTGTTCACTTTATCCACCTGCAAGTCAGTGAACTTTGTCGGCCAGTCGTTGCCGCAAGCGCACTGACCTACCACGTAAATCTGGCCGATGCGGCGATCAACGGCCGGTCTCCAAACTACAAAATCTAAACCTTGGTCCCCCGCAATGCCGG
>BADC01000648.1 GCA_000333435.1 Corynebacterium-like bacterium B27
CCCAGATGGGGGTTGACACGGTGGTGGCGAGCAGGGTCGCGGTGACCACCCCAGGTTAAGCCCGACTGGGTGCCGCGGAGGTCGCCGATGATCTTGGGTAACGAGCTCGACACGACGGTGGACGCCAGCATCGCGACGAACATGCCGAGCAAGAGGCCCGACAGGGGCACGAGCACACTGCGTCTCGAGCGGGTGGCGTCGACAGCGGGCGCCGGTTCAGTGGAAGTCAGTGACACGGTTCTCCAGACAAAAAGTTGATCTGCGTCAACAATACTCGCGTTGTTGACGCAGATCAACTAATTACTGCAGATTGTGCAAACTTTCTTTCCGTGCAGGTTTGCCGCGGCGGGCAGTTCTCAGGACTGGTCCCCCGCCGTGATGGCCTCGGCCTCCTCGAGCTCCGCCTCTTCTTCGTGGTCGACGTGGGCGATCATCCGGTGGCCCGCGATGATGATGAGCGACGACACCACCACCGATCCCGCCGCCACGTAGAACGGCATGGCGGCGGTGAACGCCGCGGCGATGAGCGAGGCCACCGGAGGCGCCACCGCACCGCCGATGAACCGCACCGCCGAGTAGGCGGAGGAGGCGACCGGGCGGGGCAGATCCGTCGCCGCCATCACCGACTCGGTGAGCACGGTGTTCATCACACCGAGCAGGGCGCCACCAAGCACGACGCAGACGATGAGCCCCACGGTGTTCGAGACGAACAGGCCGGCCGCGACCAGGTCGAGCGCAAGAAGCAGCAGCACCACCCAGAGCACCCGGGTGCGCGGCAGCCGATGGGTGAGGAGCGGTGCGACCCAGACCGAGGTGATGGCGACGGCGAGCCCCCAGCCAAAGAAGGTCAGGCCGAGGCCCATCGCATCCAGCCCCAGCGGGAAGGGAGTGTAGGCGAGCAGGATGAAGAAGCCGATGTTGTAGAACAGCGCCGCGACCGCGAGCACCGCCAGCGCGGGCTTCGTGAGCGCCTTGAAGGGAGCGCTGAGCGGCGACGGCTTGGGGCGCTCGGGCTCCTTCTTCATGAGCGTGGCGATGGCGATGAAGCCGATCGCCATGAGCACCGAGGTGCCGAAGAACGGGCCACGCCAGCTGATCGAGCCGAGAAGACCGCCGAGCAGCGGGCCGATGGCGATGCCGAGGCCGAGGGCGGCTTCGTAGAGGATGATCGCCGAGCTCGCTCCCCCGCTCGCCGCGCCGACGATGGTGGCCAGGGCCGTGGAGATGAACAGGGCGTTGCCGAGCCCCCAGCCGGCGCGGAAGCCGATGACCGACTCCACGTTCTGCGACAGGCCGGCAGCGAGCGCGAATACCACGATCAGGGCGAGCCCGAACAAGAGCGTCTTGCGGGCGCCGATCCGGGTGGAGAGCCAGCTCGTGAAGAGCATCGCGAACCCGGGATGAGCAGTAGCTCGTGAAGAGCAGGCTG
>BADC01000647.1 GCA_000333435.1 Corynebacterium-like bacterium B27
CTGGTGCGCCGGTGGGCGCGGCGACTGGACCCCGCATCCGGCTACCGCGCGGGCATCGAGTTGCTGCAGCGACCGGATGTGACGGCCGTGTTCGCCGGCAACGACCAGATGGCCCTCGGCATCCTGCGCGCCTTCCACGAGGCGGGGCGACGGGTGCCGGAGGAGATCAGCGTGGTGGGGTTCGACGACATGGCCGAGTCGGACTCGTTCTGGCCGCCGCTCACCACCATCCACCAGAGCTTCGACGCCGTCGGGCAGACCGGCATCGAGGTGCTGGTCGCCGAGATCGAGGGGCAGCCGGCGGTGCCGTCGACGTTCATGGTCGAGACGCGGCTCGTGGTGCGGGAGAGCACGGGGCCGGCGCCCGCGGGCAGCGCGGAGTGAGCACATCCGTTCGCCTGGCATGATCGAGATGGCACTCGCCATCCCTCCCGGAAGGACTCCTGATGCCCCACGGCACCTACCCCGCCGACCCCGACCGCTACGAGCGGATGACCTACCACCGCTCCGGGCGGAGCGGACTGCTGCTGCCGGCCCTCTCGCTGGGGCTCTGGCACAACTTCGGTGAGACGCGGCCGCTCGAGACGCAGCGCGCGATCGTTCGGCGGGCCTTCGACCTCGGCGTGACCCACTTCGACCTCGCCAACAACTACGGGCCGCCGCCCGGATCGGCCGAAGAGAACTTCGGGCGCATCCTCGCGTCCGATCTGCTGGCGTACCGCGACGAGATCGTGGTGTCGTCGAAGGCGGGCTACCTGATGTGGCCGGGGCCGTACGGCGAGTGGGGCTCGCGCAAGAGCGTGCTCGCGTCGCTCGACCAGTCGCTCGGGCGGCTCGGGCTCGACTACGTCGACATCTTCTACTCGCACCGCTTCGACCCCTCGACCCCGCTCGAGGAGACGATGGGGGCGCTGGCGACGGCGGTGACCTCGGGCAAGGCACTCTACGTCGGTGTGTCGAACTACTCGCCGGAGGACACACGGCGGGCCGCTGCGATCCTGGCGTCGCTCGGGGTTCCGCTCACCATCCACCAGCCCTCGTACTCGATGTTCAACCGCCACATCGAAGGCGGGCTGCTGCCCGTGCTCGACGAGGTGGGGTCGGGCGCGATCGTCTTCTCGCCGCTGCAGCAGGGGCTGCTCACCGATCGGTACCTCGACGGCACCGTGCCGGCGGATTCGCGGGCGGCGACCTCGCACTTCCTGCAGGAGTCGCGCGTCTCCGACGACGTCTACCTCACGCGGGCGCGGGCGCTCAACGAGATCGCGGCAGGGCGCGGGCAGACCCTCGCGCAGCTGGCGCTGACCTGGGTGCTGCGGCATCCGCAGGTGACGTCGGCGCTGATCGGCGCCTCGTCGGTCGCGCAGCTCGAGCAGAACGTGGCGGCCCTGGATGCCGCGCCCCTCACCCCGGAGGAGGTCGCCGCGATCGAGCCGCACGCCGTCAACGGCACCGCTCGCGGGTGAACACGCGGACTTCTCCAAACCTCCCGGCGACCGCACCCCCATAGGACCGCGCTCGCCGACAGGGCTGGAGAAGTCCGCACTGCTGGCGGATTGAAACGTTTCGACGCTAGGATCGTCAGCGCCGACACGACCTGGGAGCGATGATGCTGGAACGCTGGAGCCGACTGCTGACGGAGTACATCCACGAGAGCGCCGAGGAGATGACCCGGGAGCCGGAGGGCATCCTCGCCCACCCCTACACGGTGCCCTCGAGCCCCGACTCCCCTTACTACTCCAGCGCCCTCTGGGACTGGGACGCCTGGACGATCAGCATCGCCCTCGGCCAGGTCGAGGCCGACACGGGGCGGCCCGGGCACTTCGGCGCGTACGAAGAGGGCAGCATCCTGAACTTCCTCGATCACACCGATGAAGACGGGGTGATGCCGATCCGCCTCAGCCCGGTCGACTCGCTCGAGCACGGCGACCCGAGCCGTGCCGGCGGCTTCTCGCAGAACATGCACAAGCCGGTGCTCGCCCAGCACGCCGCCCTGCTCGCGCGCCGCCGCCGCAGCGCCGAGTGGCTGCGGCCGCACATGGCGACCGTCGACGCGTTCCTGAACCGGTATCTCGAGAGCCACGTGCATCCGGAGCTCGGCCTGGCCTACTGGCAGACCGACTTCGCCGTCGGCATCGACAACGACCCGTCGGTGTACTACCGGCCCGACAGGTCCACTGCCGCCATCTACCTCAACAGCCTGCTGTACCGTGAGCTGCTCGCCGCCGGCTACCTCTGGGAGGAGCTCGGCGACCTGCCCACCGCGAACCTCTGGCGCGGCCGCGCCCAAGACCTCGCCGACGCCCTGCACACCCACGCCTGGGACGAACGCGACGGCACCTTCTACAGCGTCGACCTCGGCCTCCGCCCGATCGACACCGACGACTGGCTGCACCGCGGAGCGCCGCGCCACTGGTCGGGACAGCTCCTGCGCATCGACAACTGGTCGAGCTTCCTGCCGATGTGGGCCGGGTTCGCCACGCAGCAGCAGGCCGAACGGATGCGCGAGCGCTATCTCGACGCCCGGACATTCAACGCGAGCTACGGCGTGCGCACGCTCTCCCGGCTCGAGAAGCAGTACGACCTGCGGGCCTCCAACAACCCGTCGAACTGGCTCGGGCCGATCTGGGGCATCAGCAACTACCTCGTGTTCCGGGGTCTGGTGAAGTACGGCTTCGCGGATGACGCGCGCCAGCTCGCGGAGAAGACCGTGTCGTTGTTCGGCGCCGACCTCGAGACGAACGGGTCGCTGCACGAGTACTACCACCCCGACAATGGGGAGCCGATCATCACGCACAACTTCCAGAACTGGAACTTCCTGGTGCTCAACATGATCGCGTACCTCGAGGGTCGTCCCGCGGTCACCGAGTTCTGAGCGCGGCTCAGTCGCGGGGGGCGGCCGCCTTGGCCAGGCGGGCGGATGCGGTGGCCATGTGCGCGGCCATCGCCGAGGCGGCGGCGTTCTCGTCGCGCGCCTCGACCGCCTCCAGCACGGCCGCGTGCTCGGCGATCGCCGCCGTCATCTCGGCGGTGGCGTGCACGGCGCGGTCGTCGTAGACCTGCAGCAGCGAGCGCACCACGTGCAGGAGGTCGACCAGCGTCGCGTTCGAGGCCGCGGCGGAGAGGGCGAGATGGAAGTCGCGATCGGCCCGTGCGAAGGCCGTCGCGTTCGACGCGGACTGACGCATCCGCTCGAGGGAGGAGGTCATCGCGGCGACGGCCGACGCATCCGCCCGCCCCGCGGCGAGCCGGGCGACGTAGATCTCGAGCCCTGACCGCAGGTCGAGGAGCTCGGACGTGTTGCGCTCCCCGATCAGGAGGCCCCAGCGGAGGGTCTGCGGCAGCAGCTCGCTGGCCGCGCCGCGGAGGTAGGTGCCCGATCCGGGGCGCACGTCGACGATGCCGAGGATCTCGAGCGCCGCCAGCGCCTCCCGCACCGCCGAGCGGCCGACGCCGAGCGTCGCGGCGAGCTGGCGCTCGGGCGGGAGGCGGGTGCCGGCCGCGATCGATCCGCTCGTGAAGAGGTCGAGCAGGCGGCGCGCGACCTCCGACACCGGGGTGCGCGCGGGCAGCGTGTCGAGGGCGGCGGCGATCTCCGAGCTGGAGTCGCCGGGGTACGAGGGCATGCGAACAACTTACCGGGCGTATCGGCGGGCGCCTGGACAGCCCTGCCTTCGCGCGCGGCCCGCACCGTCGGCCGCGCGTGCGGCCCTGACCCCATCGCCGAAGCCGACGTCACGGTTGCAATTGGTCAACCGGTTTGCCAAAATAGGCGGCGGACGTGGAAAGGGCGGACAACGATGACCAGACTCTGGAACGAGCCGGCCGACTTCGCCGACGAGATGATCGACGGCTTCGTGGCGGCGAACGAGCGCTCCGTGCGCCGGGTTCCGGGCGGCGTCGTGCGCTCGACCGTCGTACCCGAGGGGCAGGTGGCCGTGGTGATCGGCGGCGGCTCCGGCCACTACCCCGCGTTCAGCGGCCTCGTGGGCCAGGGCCTCGCGCACGGCGCGGCCATGGGCAACCTCTTCGCCTCCCCCTCGACGCAGCAGGTGCTCTCGGTGGCGAGGGCGGCGGATGCGGGCGGCGGCGTGTTCTTCAGCTACGGCAACTACGCCTGCGACGTGCTGAACTTCGACGCGGCGCAGGCGCCACTGATGGCCGAGGGCATCCCCG
>BADC01000646.1 GCA_000333435.1 Corynebacterium-like bacterium B27
ACTTCTCCAGGATGCCGTGCTCGTGCAACTGGATGGCGGCGTTCAGCGCGGTCTGGCCGCCCAGGGTCGGCAGGATCGCATCCGGCTTCTCCTTGGCGATGATGGCCTCGATCACCTGCCAGGTGATGGGCTCGACGTAGGTGGCGTCGGCGAAGTCGGGGTCGGTCATGATCGTGGCCGGGTTGGAGTTCACCAGGATGACGCGCACGCCCTCCTCGCGCAGCACCCGGCAGGCCTGGGTGCCGGAGTAGTCGAACTCGCAGGCCTGGCCGATGACGATCGGCCCGGAGCCGATCACGAGAACGCTCTGGATGTCGTCTCTCTTGGGCATTACTCGTCGTCTCCTTCGGCGGGGCCTTCGGCGAAGCTCGCGTCGAGCGCGGGCGAGCCGGTCTTCTTCGCGAGGATCATGTCGCGGAAGCGGTCGAACAGGTACATGGAGTCGTGCGGGCCGGCGGCCGCCTCCGGGTGGTACTGCACCGAGAACGCGTCGATGTCGAGGCAGCGGATGCCCTCCACCACGTCGTCGTTGAGGCTCACGTGGCTCACCTCCACCCGGCCGAAGCCGGCGGGCGAGTCGATCACGCCCTCGCGCGGCGCGTCCACCGCGAAGCCGTGGTTCTGGCTCGTGATCTCGACGCGGCCCGTGGTGCGGTCGAGCACGGGCTGGTTGATGCCGCGGTGCCCGAACGGCAGCTTGTAGGTGCCGAAACCGAGGGCCCGGCCGAGCAGCTGGTTGCCGAAGCAGATGCCGAAGTACGGCGTGCCGCCGCGGAGCACCTCCTGCAGCAGTTCGACGTGGCTCTCCGACGCCTCGGGGTCGCCCGGGCCGTTGGAGTAGAACAGGGCATCCGGCGCCAGGTCCCGCACCTCGTCGGCCGTGACCGACTCGGGCAGCACCTCCACGTCGAAGCCCCGCTCGGCGAGATAGTTGAGGGTCGAGGTCTTCACCCCGAGGTCGAGCACCGCCACGGAGCCGACCCGCTCGCCCACGGCCGGCACCTGGTAGCGCTCCTTGGTCGAGACGACCGTCGAGAGCTTCTGCCCCGCCATCTCGGCCCCCGAACGCACCGCGTTCAGCTGGTCGGTCTGGCTGAGCTCATATTCTGCGCCCGAGAAGATGCCGGCGCGCATCGCACCGAAGTTGCGGATGTGCCGGGTCACCGCGCGTGTATCGATGCCCGAGATGCCCACCACCCCGTCGGTCGCGAGGTCGTCGTCGAGCGAGCGCTGGGCGCGGAAGTTCGACACCACCCGGGAGGGGTCGCGCACGACGTACCCGGCGACCCAGATCTTCGAGGACTCCTTGTCGGTGTCGTTCACCCCGGTGTTGCCGATGTGCGGTGCGGTCTGCAGCACGATCTGGCCGGCGTAGCTCGGGTCGGTCAGCGTCTCCTGGTAGCCGGTCATGCCGGTGGCGAAGACGGCCTCGCCGAGGGTGCGCCCGCGGGCGCCGTAGGCGCGGCCCTCGTAGCGTCGACCGTCTTCCAGCACGAGCACGGCGGGTTCGGTTGAGATCACGTCGACGGTCCTTCCTGTTTCGGGGTGTCCCGGGCGGCGATGCCGGCCGGGATGAGGGAGTTCACGGCGTCGATCAGGCGGGCGGCGTCGCCCAGCTCGATCGCGCGGAGGTAGCTCTCGACCGGGGCGGGCCCGGTCTGGCTCTCGTAGGTCCAGTCCAGCCGCACCAGGCCGCCGGTCTCGACGACACGGTCGATCGCCCAGGTCGAGGTCCCGACCGAGCGGATGCTCGCCCGCGGGATGAAGGTCTCGGGTTCGCCCGGGATGGTGAGCCCGACCCCGTCGGCGAACACCGTCGCCACACCGCGGCCGCGGAAGGCCAGGCCCGGGATGGTGAGACGGTCGAGCGGGTCGCCCGCAGTGGTGGTGGCCACGTACAGGACGGCCGCTCGTGCGAGTTCTGCACCCCGCGCATCCGGTCGCCGGTGCCGTGGTGGGCGCGCGGAAGGCCGCCTGCCGCCGGGTGCGGGCGCGCCAGGCCCAGAACATGGCGCCGAGCAGCAGCAGTGCGAAGAGCGTGACCAGCGCGGCCGGGAGGAGTCTAGCCACGGGCGGCCGCCTCCTCCACCGGGGCGAGTTCGCCGTCGCGCAGGGTCGGGAAGCCGCGATGGAAGGTCCAGCGCACCCGGCCCGACAGGCTCACGCCGTCGTAGGGGGTGTTCTGGCTCTTGCCGGCCAGCCGGTCGAGGGTGAAGACGCTGCGGTCGGCGGGGTCGACCAGGGTGAGGTTGGCGGGGGCGCCCTCCTCGAAGTCGTGGCTGTGCCCGCTCAGCCGCCCGATGCGGGCCGGAGTGCCGGAGAGCAACCGGGCCACGTCGGCCCAGTCGCAGAGACCCGTGTCGACGAGCGCGGTCTGCACCACGGGCAGCGCCGACTCGAGGCCGACCATGCCGAACGACGCGGCATCCCACTCGCTCTCCTTCGACTCCCGCGGGTGCGGGGCGTGGTCGGTGGCGACGATGTCGATCGTGCCGTCGGCGACGCCCGCGCGGAGCGCCTGCACGTCCTCGTCGCGGCGCAGCGGCGGGTTGACCTTGTAGCGGGCGTCGTAGCTGCGGATGAGCTCTTCGGTGAGCAGCAGGTGGTGCGGGGTGGCCTCGGCCGTCACCTGGATGCCGCGGGCCTTCGCCCAGCGCACCACGTCGACCGATCCGGCGGTGGAGAGGTGACAGATGTGCAGGCGTGCACCCACGTGCTCGGCCAGCAGCACGTCGCGGGCGATGATCGACTCCTCGGCCACCGCCGGCCAGCCCTTGAGGCCGAGTTCGGAGCTCAGGGCGCCCTCGTTCATCTGCGCGTTCTCGGTGAGCCGCGGGTCTTGCGCGTGCTGGGCGATCACACCGTCGAAGGTCTTCACGTACTCCAGGGCGCGGCGCATGAGCAGCGAGTCGTGCACGCACGTGCCGTCGTCCGAGAACACCCGCACCGCGGCCCGCGACTGGGCCATGGCGCCGATCTCGCTCAGCCGTTCTCCGGCGAGCCCCACGGTGACGGCGCCGATCGGGCGCACGGTGACGTACCCGGCGGCGTCGCCGAGCGACTGCACCTGCTCCACCACACCCGCGGTGTCGGAGACCGGCCGGGTGTTGGCCATCGCGAATACACTCGTGAACCCGCCCGCCGCGGCCGCCCGGGAGCCGGTGAGCACCGTCTCGCTCTGCTCGAAGCCGGGTTCGCGGAGGTGGGTGTGCAGGTCGACGAGACCGGGCAGGGCCACGAGCCCGGCGGCGTCGATGCGCACGGCGTCGGCCGGGGCAGCCGTCGCGCCGTCGGTGGAGACGATACGGCCGTCGGCGATCAGGATGTCGGCGCCCGCGCCGCCCGGGAGGGTCGCGCCCGTCAGCAGGTACGTGGTGCTCGTCATGCCAGGGCCTCTCGTTCGCCGGAGAGCAGCAGGAAGAGCACCGCCATCCGGATGGACACCCCGTTCGCGACCTGCTCGAGAACCGTCGACTGCGCGGAGTCGGCTGCGCCGGCGGAGATCTCCAGACCGCGATTCATCGGTCCGGGGTGCATCACAATGCTATCCGGGCGAAGGCGGGCCAGGCGCTCGTCGTCGAGACCCCACTGCCGGGAGTACTCGCGGGCGTTCGGGAAGTAGGCGGCGTTCATCCGTTCGCTCTGGATGCGCAGCATCATCACCACGTCGGGCTGCGTCAGGGCGAGCGTGGCGTCGAGGTCGAAGCTGATGTCGGCGGGCCAGGTGCCGGCGCCGACGGGCACCAGGGTGGCGGGGGCGACGAAGGTGACGGTGGCGCCGAGCGTGCGCAGCAGCCACAGGTTCGAGCGGGCCACCCGGGAGTGCAGGATGTCGCCCACGATCACGACGCTCACGCCGTCGAGCGCCTTGCCGCGGGCGGCGGTGCCGTGCAGCCGGCGGCGCATGGTGAACGCGTCGAGCAGCGCCTGGGTCGGATGCTCGTGCGTGCCGTCGCCCGCGTTGACGACGCCGGCGTCGATCCAGTCGCTCTGCGCGAGCACCTGCGGTGCGCCCGAGGCGGAGTGGCGGATGACGACTCCGTCGGCGCCCATCGCGGCCAGGGTCTGCGCGGTGTCCTTCAGGCTCTCGCCCTTCGAGACGCTCGAGCCCTTGGCCGAGAAGTTGATGACGTCGGCCGAGAGGCGCTTCGCCGCGGCCTCGAAGGAGATGCGGGTGCGGGTGGAGTCCTCGAAGAAGAGGTTGACCACGGTCTTGCCGCGCAGGGTCGGGAGCTTCTTCACCTCGCGGTTCTGCACATCCGCCATGTCCTCGGCGATGTCGAGGATCTGGATGGCCTCGTCGCGGCTCAGGTCTTTCGTGGAGAGGAGGTGTCTCATCCTTCGATCGTCACCTCCTCGGCTCCGTCGATCTCGCTGAGGCGCACGTTGATGCGCTCCTGCCGGGAGGTGGGCAGGTTCTTGCCCACGAAGTCGGCGCGGATCGGCAGCTCCCGGTGCCCGCGGTCGACGAGCGTCGCGAGCCGCACGACCCGGGGCCGGCCGAGGTCGCTCAGCGCGTCGAGGGCGGCGCGGATGGTGCGGCCGGAGTAGAGCACGTCGTCGACGAGCACCACGGTCGCACCGTCGATACCGCGCCGGGGCACCTGGGTGGGGCTCGGCGTGCGGGTGGGGTTCCGCGCGAGGTCGTCGCGGTAGAGCGTGATGTCGAGCGAACCGACGATCGCCGCCGGGTCGGCACCCTGCTCGATGCCGGCGATGATGCGGCCGATGCGTTCGGCGAGCACGACCCCACGGGTCGGGATGCCGAGGATGACCAGGTCGTTCGCTCCCCGGTTGGACTCGAGGATCTCGTGTGAGATCCGAGTCAACGCCCGGGCTATGTCAGCCTGCTGCAGCACGGTGCGCGCCACGACCGACCTCCTTCCCCGTCTCTCAGTACGGCCTTAAAGGATGCCTGTTCTTACCTCCCCCACCCTACCAGTCTTCGAGCATCCGATCGGCGCGCGGGTCGACTCCGCGACCCAGCTCGAGCAACGGCCGGAGACGACCGTCAGCGTCGTACGCGGAGGTGACCGCGTCGAGTCTTGCGCGCTCCCGGGGTGGCAGCCGGTACCCCTGCCCTGTGGCGAAGAGGTAGAGCCACCGCGCGTACTGCGCCGGCTCGCTCGTGAACCACGCGAGCACAGCAGGCAACAGGATCTCTCCGGTCAGCGGGTATCTCATCAACGCGAACTGGGCCGGCTTGGCAGCGTGCGCGCCTCGCTCCCCGGCCATCGCGCCACCCCACTGCCCTGCCATTCCCACCGGATGGCCTACCGCCGGGTCGAGCAGAATCTGGAAACACCAGTGCGCGAACTCGTCTGACGCGCGAGAGTCCGGTCTCAGCAGATCGACGAAACGGGCAAGTGCCGGCGCAGCGCCCGGATCGCCTGATTCCCAACGTCGAACGTAGTCGTCCCAGGACTTCACCGCGGCCCCCCGTGGCAGCGGCGCGGCCGCAAGGTCGATGCTCGACGAAGAGGACTCAGCCCCACCCTTTGGCATATTTCGAGCATACCTCGCGTTCGCGTGCGAAGCCGGGTCTTGTGCGTTGAATGCGTCCGCGCCTACCAGTCCGTCAGGGCAGGCGCTCGAACCAGGTCTGCACCTGCACGAAGCCGGACGGGTAGCGCGCGACCGCGGCGTCGAGCTCGTCGCTCGGGGCGATCCGGCTCACCCAGAGGTAGGGGTCGACCGTGGTCCGGCCATCCGCGGTCGAGCCGGAACGGGCGACGTAGGGATGCGGGCCGAAGAGCGGCTCTGCAACGGTGCTCTGCAATTCGGCCGCGGAGATGGTCGAGCGCACGATGCAGGCGGCACCGGGGAACAACTTCTGCATGCCGACGCCGACCGCCTCCGCATCGGCGTCTGCGGCGGCGCCGATCAAGGCGACGTGCACTTCCGGTGCGACCCAGAGGGATGCCCAGCCCACGACCTGCTCGGGGTAGGCGGCGGAGTACGGACCGATGAGCCCCTCGATGTCGCCCGCGTCGCGCCGCCCGCCCTCGGGCGCGGCGCAGCCGTAACCGGCGGGGTCGGCTGCGGCGAACATCGCCGCCAGCTTCTCCTCATCGGTCGCGTAGCCGACCGCCGGAACCTGGTTCGGGTCGGGCGGCGGGAAGCGCGCCGCTTGTGCGGCCAGGGCCTCGGCGGTGTCGACGCCGGTCACGCTGAAGACGGTCCCGTCGAGGTGACCGGTCACGACGTGCGGACTCCACGTCCAGCCGTCCTCGGCCTTCTCCGATTCCGGCGATGCGGGAGCCGGGGACGCGGCAGCCGGGGACGCGGGAGCCGGCGAGGCGTCCAGTCCGGTCACCATCAGCGGGTCATCGCAGATCCGCGGGCCACCCCAGCCGCCGTCGGAGAAGGGCACCGGGCACAGGTACCGATCGCCGTCGGGTGACACCCAGATGGCGGCGGATGCCCACAGCTCCGGACCGCTCGGCGGCGCCTCCGGGGTGACGGTGGGCGCCGCACCCGGCCCGTTCTGCGCGGTGCAGCCGCCGAGCACCACTCCGGCAACCAGCACGGTCGCGGCGAGGGCTCGGCGTCTCATGACGGTCAGGCGCTCTGCGCGACCTTGCCGAGCACGCCGTTGAGGAAGCCCGACGACTCCTCGGTGGAGAGTGTCTTCGCGGCCTCGACGGCCTCGTCGATCGCCACCCCGGCGGGCACGTCGTCGTTGTAGAGGATCTCCCAGACCGCGATGCGCAGGAGCGCCCGGTCGACCGTGGGCATCCGCGCGATCGTCCAGCCCTGCGCGTAGGTCGCGATGGTCTCGTCGATCTCCGCGAAGTGCTCGACGACGCCGTCGACGATCTCGCGGGCGTACAGCCACGAGTTCTGCCGGTCGGGCTCCGACGCGGCCCGGGCCGCCTCGGCGGCCAGCGACTCCGCGATCGGGATCTGCCGCACGTCGGCGGCGTAGAGGATGTCGAGAGCGCGTTTCCGCGCTTTCGTGCGAGCGCTCACGAAGACGCCCGCCTAGTTGACGCGGCCGAGGTAGTCGCCCGTGCGCGTGTCGACCTTCACCTTGGTGCCGATCTCGAGGAACAGCGGCACCTGGATCTGGTAGCCGGTCTCGACCGTCGCCGGCTTCGTGCCGCCGGTCGACCGGTCGCCCTGCAGGCCCGGCTCGGTGTACGTGATCTCGAGGGTGACGGATGCGGGCAGTTCGACGTAGAGCGGCTCGCCGTCCGAGAGCGCCACCGTCACCATCTGCTGCTCGAGCAGGAAGTTGGCTGCGTCGCCGACGATCGCGTCGGACAGCGTGATCTGGTCGTAGTCGGTGGTGTCCATGAACACGAACGACTCGCCGTCCTTGTACAGGTACTGGTAGTCGCGACGGTCGACGTTGGCCGTGTCGATCTTGGCGCCCGCGTTGAAGGTGCGGTCGACGACCTTGCCGGTCATCACGTTCTTGATCTTGGTGCGCACGAACGCTCCGCCCTTGCCGGGCTTGACGTGCTGGAACTCGATGACGTTCCAGAGCTGACCGTCGATGCTCAGCACGGTGCCGTTCTTGATGTCGTTCGTTGAAGCCATGAAAGAGGTGATCCGTTTCGAAGTCTGGGGTGCGACCGGCGTTTCGGTCCTGAAAGAGTGTAGCTCAGAGGTCGAGGATGCTTCGGAGAGCGAGCCGGTACGACCCGAATCCGAGCCCCGCGATGACCCCGGTCGCCACCCCCGAGATGACGCTGGTGTGCCGGAAGCTCTCCCGCGCGTGCGGGTTCGAGATGTGCACCTCGACGAGCGCGACGCCCGCCTTCGTGACGAGCGCCGCGGCATCCCGCAGTGCGTAGGAGTAGTGCGTGAACGCGGCGGGGTTCAGGATGACCGGGGTCGAGGTGTCGACGGCTTCGTACAGCCAGGAGATCAGCTCGGCCTCGTCGTTGGTCTGCCGGAGGTCGATCTCGGCGCGCCCCGCCGCGTCGGCGACCAGCAGCGCTTCGAGCGCGACCAGATCCTGCGACCCGTACACGTCGGGCTCACGACTGCCGAGGCGCCCGAGGTTCGGGCCGTTCAGTACCAGCACGGATGCCATGGGGTGCTCCTCAGGATGCGATCTCTTGATAGGCGGTGAACAACAGCGCGGTCTCCGGCCCCTGCAGCACCGATGGCCGGCCGATCTCGTCGAGCACGATGAACCGCAGCATGCCGCCACGCGCCTTCTTGTCGCGCTGCATGGTGGCGAGCAACGTCTGCCACCGACCCGCCGGGTAGCTGATGGGCAGGGTGAGCGAGGTCAGGATCTCGCGGTGCCGGTCGACCGCCGCGTCCGACAGCGACCCGGTGAGCCGGGAGAGCTCGGCGGCGTAGACCATGCCCACCGAGACCGCTGCGCCGTGCCGCCACTGGTAGCGCTCGGCGTGCTCGATGGCGTGCCCGAGAGTGTGCCCGTAGTTGAGGATCTCGCGGAGCCCGGCCTCCCTGGAGTCGCTCGACACGACGCGCGCCTTCACCCCGATCG
>BADC01000645.1 GCA_000333435.1 Corynebacterium-like bacterium B27
TGCAGATGTTCGCCGCGCAGGACGACGGAATCTATGACGAGGACTGGGGGAGGGCGATCATCGCCCCCACCGACTTCCGCACTTGGTGCCGCGAGGTGCTGGCTCCTGCCGTCCCCTGAGGCGAACGCTGCGGCTGTGCGGTCACGCCGTCCGCAGCGACGGCACCCACATCGGGTACCCGGCTGCGTCGCGCTCGCGGTCCATCTGGGCGAGCTTGGCGATGCCCTCGAGGGCCACGGCCATGGCGTTCAGGTGGCCGGCGCCGCTCGTGAACTCCGCGCCGGTCGAGAGGTTGTCGGCGACCGAGCAGATGGAGCCGCCGCGCTTGCCGAACAGCCGGGCCAGGGTGACCACGGCCGCTGACTCGCGGTCGCCGTTCAGGACGCCGGCGCGAATCCAGCTCTCGGCCACGTCGAGGTGCCAGGGCTGGAAGTAGCCGGCCACCGAGGGGCGGCCGCCCTGCACGTAATCGGAGTCGGCGGACCGGATGGTGCCGACGTGGAAGGCGTGGCCGCTCTCGATCGCCGCCTCGGTGAGCGCGAGCACGAGCTCGGGGGCCGCGGCCGCGGGGTAGGAGGGCGGCACGTAGCTCGCCGTCATCCCCTCGTCGCGCACCACTCCGGATGCGATCACCAGGTCTCCGGGGTTCACCGACGGGTGCATGCCACCCGATCCGCCCACCCGCAGGAAGGTGTGGGCGTCGGTGTACTCGAAGAGGTCGACGAGGGCCAGTTCGGCCTCGGGGGAGCCGGATCCGCCGCTGACCACCGAGACGGTCGCGCCCTTGTAGGTGCCGCTGAATGTGGTGAACATGCCGGACTTGCCGGCCAGCACCACGTCGTCGAGGTGCTCGGCGAACTGCTCGGCCGGGTCGGAGGTGTAGTCGCAGAGCGGATCGCGCACCACCAGCACCACGAAGTCGCCGACCGCCGCCGGGTCGATCTGGGTGAGCGCTGGGCGTCCGTTGATCGTGAACCCGCGCAGGGGGATGTTGTCGATGTACCGGTAGCGGTCGAGCACGGGCGCGTTGAGCGGATCGATCGATTCGCCGAACGGCCACACCCGGCCATCGGCACCGACGGTGCGGTGCTTGCTCGGTGTTCCAGGCCGGTGGTCGGTCATGTCGTTCCCCTCGTCTCGGGCGTCACCATTCATTCATTGGTATTAATAGCATGACCACAATACAAATCCGAGGAATACAAGTGCCTCCTGACCGAGCGCGGGACCGCGCCGCCGAGGACGGCCCCCGAGGGGTCGTCGAGGTGTCGGTCACCTCGTGGCTCGGCAGCCGGGTGAAGTTGCGCTTCGACCGCCTCCACATCGAGAACCAGATGCCCATGCCTGACGAGGGCGCATGAGCACTCTGCATGCGAGCAGGGTCGTGAGAGCCTACTTTTCGCTGGGTGGAGTGACCGTGACGGTGACCGTTGGAGCGGGTTCGCCGCCCTGGAAAGCATTGGTGGCGATGACTGTAGCAACAGACCCCGCGACTGCGGCGACCAGCGCGACGATGACCGTCACGAGGTGCGGTGCCAGTTTTCTCCAGGCCCGTCCGAGGGTCGAAGGGCGGCGCGGGATGGGCGCGGTGATCCTGCTTTGGTACCCCTCTCCTGGGGTGCGTGCAGAAGCCTCGGCACGCTCAGCCTCAGGCGAATCGATGAAGACCGCCAGGATCTTCTCTGCTTCAATTTCGCTTGGCGCCGAAGCAGTCACGTTGACGGACCCACTGCCGTAGTCGCTGTAGGCCAGGCCAAGCG
>BADC01000644.1 GCA_000333435.1 Corynebacterium-like bacterium B27
CGAAGGCCGCGGTCATCGCGCTCACCGTGCAGTACGCGAAGAGCCTGCCCGGCTTCCGCATCAACGCGAGCGACCCGGGTTACACAGCCACCGCCCTCAACGGCTACGCCGGGCACCAGACCGTGACGGAGGGAACGGATGCGACGGTGAAGCTTGCGACCATCGGCCCCGACGGGCCCACGGGTGAGCTCCACAACCGCACGGGCAAGATCGGCTACTGAGCGCCCGCCTGTCCTGGCGGCCGCTCGCCCGGCGCGGCCGCCGCGATGCCGTCGAGCTGGAGGGCGAGGTGCCGGCGCCAGTCGCCGGTGCCCGTCATGTTGGCCATCGCGCCGCGGGTGATCAGGATGAAGTCGTCCGCGCGGAAGTCGGCACGGAGCGCGCCCGCGTCGACAGCGCGCCGCACGATGCGTTCGACGACGGCCGAGAACGCACGCTTCTCGGCCTCGATGTCCCGCCACGCCGGCTCCTCCGGGCCGAGGATGGCGAGCCGGAACGCCGCATCGGGCTCGGCTGCAGCGAGATACCCGTCGAGCAGGGACGTGAACGCCGCCCAGGCCTCGTCGAGCTGCTCCGCCTCTTCGGCGAGTGCGGTCATCGTGGCGAAGCGGCGCCCGATGATCGCTGCGCGCAGCGTGCGTTTGTCAACGAAGTGCCGGTAGAGCGTTCCCACGCCCACGCCTGCCGCGGCGGCGATGTCCTCCATCTGCACGTCGCCGCCGTGCTGCGCGAACAGGGCGGCGGCGGCGTCGAGGATGGCCTCTCGGTTGCGCCGGGCATCCGCTCGCAGCGTTCGCTCGGGACGGTTCATGGTGCTCTCACTGTAATTGACGACTCCTGTCGATGAAGCGTATATTCGGAAGCGGAATTACGGTTCACATTAGGAGAAGCGATGATCGTCGTCACCACACCCACCGGCCGCATCGGGGCGCGCCTCACCGCAGAACTGCTTGATCGCGGGGTCGAGGTGACGGTCGTGGTCAGGAACCCGGCGGGTCTGGATGCCCGGCTGCACGACCGGGTGCGCGTGGTCGAGGGCTCGCACGCGGATCCCGCGGTGCTCGATCGAGCGCTGCCCGGCGCCGACGCCCTGTTCTGGCTGGTACCGCCGAACCCGGCGGCGCCCAGCGCCGAGGAGCACTACCTCGCCTTCGCGCGGGCCGGTGCGGAGGCGATCCGGCGGCACGGCATCGGGCACGTGGTGGGGGTGACCAGTGCCGGGCACGGCTGGCCCGCGCCGGCCGGCGTGCTCTCCGCCGCCTTCGCGATGGACGACGAGCTGATGAGCTCGGGTGCGGCCTACCGCGGAAATCTCCCTGCGTTCTACATGGAGGACCTGCAGTCGCAGCTCGGCGTCATGCTCGAGCACGGCGTCTTTCTCCT
>BADC01000643.1 GCA_000333435.1 Corynebacterium-like bacterium B27
CGCCGTGGAGAAGATCGCCACCCGCCACTACAGCCCGAACACCTGACGCACCCGGCCCGGCTGACCCACACCTGCACCACCCCGGCATCACCAAGAAGGAGGAGCACACCATGAAACACAGCACCCGTCTCATCAGCGGCGTCGGCGCCCTCGCCGTCACCGCGCTCGCGCTCGCGGGCTGTTCGTCGGGCGGATCGGGCGGTGGGTCGACCGACTCCGCCGACTCGGGCGACCTCACCCCGGTGAGCCTGCAGCTGCAGTGGTACTCGCAGGCGCAGTTCGCCGGCTACTACGCGGCGCTCGACCAGGGCTACTACGAAGACGAGGGTCTCGACGTCACGATCCTCGAGGGCGCGGCCGACATCGTGCCGATCGACGTGCTCACCGGCGGCGACGCCGACTTCGCCATCTCCTGGGTGCCGAAAGTGCTCGGCTCGATCGAACAGGGCGCCGCTGTCACCGACATCGCGCAGATCTTCGAGCGAAGCGGCACCACGCAGATCTCGATGAAGGACGCCGACATCACGAGC
>BADC01000642.1 GCA_000333435.1 Corynebacterium-like bacterium B27
ACGAGCAGCCCGGCGGCGCGTGCCGCGGCCAGCACCTCTTCGAGGGCGGCGAAACCGGCGGAGCCGTAGGCCTCGAAGAACGCCACCTGCGGCTTCACCACGGCCACCCGGCCGGCCGCCGCCCCGACCACGGCGAGCCCGAGGCTCCGCGCGCCGTCGGCCGAGGTGGGCAGGCCCCAGGCGTCGAGGAGGTACGGATGCGGGTCGATGCCCGGGAGCTTCGACGACGCGAAGTCGAAGCCCGTCGGTTCGGGCCCGTACTCCTTCGTCTCATGGGAGCCGAACAAGCAGATCACGCTGGAGCGCTTCGACGACTACTTCGGCGGCGCTGCGCCCACGAAGACCATCATCGAGCAGCCGATCACCGACCAGCAGGTCGCTCTCAACAATCTCTACAGCGGCAGCGTCGACATCATCGCCAGCGCCTCCTCGGCCACCACGGCACAGGTCGACAGCTCGCGGGCCGAGGTGGTGACGCCGTCGACCTCGAACAGCATGGACCTCATCGAGTTCAACTCCTCGGGCAAGCTCGCCGACCCGCGGGTGCGCCAGGCGCTCGCCCTCGCGCTCGACAAGGACTCGGTGCAGAAGATCGCCTACGGCGGTGGCGGGAGCACGACCGCCAGCCCGCTGCCGGAGAGCAGCTGGGCCTACGCCGAGCAGAACGGCTACGACTACGACCTCGACAAGGCGAAGGCCCTGCTCGCGGAGGCCGGCGCATCCGATCTCTCCTTCACCCTGGAACTGTTGAGCGGATTCCCGCAGGCCGAGCAGATGGCCCGGGTCTGGCAGGAGTCGCTCGCCCAGATCGGCGTCACCATGACGCCCCGGGTGAGTGAGCTCTCGGTCTGGCTCGACGCCTACACCTCCCGCAACTACGACGCCATCTGGAACAGCTTCAACGTGGGCGGCGACCCGAACTCGTTCTTCGACGTGATCATGACCCCGCACCTGGCCGACGACTACCCGAACAGCCAGGTGAAGGACTTCGTGGCCCAGGCCGTCGCCACCTCCGACGAGGATGCGCGCAAGAAGATCTACGCGCAGCTGCAGGAGATCATCGTCAACGAGCTGCCGGTCATGGTGATCGAGTGGGCCGCGGTGGGCCTCCATCGCCGGGAAAGGACTTGACC
>BADC01000641.1 GCA_000333435.1 Corynebacterium-like bacterium B27
ACGCAGCATCCGGTCGCCTCCTCGGCGGCGCCCGACGACACCGAGACCAACCCTTCGCCCGATCAGGGCAACGGAGGTGGCAACGGCAACCAGGGCCCGTACGACTTCTGGAACTTCGACCTCCCTGACGGCAACGGGCAGCAGCAACAGCAGCAGCAGGCTCCCACGCAGCAGTCGAGCATCTCGCTCTCGGTCATCCAGACCGACGCGGCGATCAACCCCGGCAACTCCGGTGGTGCCCTGCTCGATTCCGAGGGCAAGCTGATCGGCATCAACGTGGCGATCGCGAGCGCCGGTTCGGGCGACAGCTCGGGCCAGTCCGGCAACATCGGCGTCGGCTTCTCGATCCCGGCGAACCTCGTCAAGCGCGTCACCGACGAGATCATCCAGAACGGATCGGCCACGCACGGGCTGCTCGGCGCGACGGTGGGCGACGCCTCCTCCGAGGCGAACAGCACCACCGCCGGCGCGCTCATCCAGTCGGTGACCTCGGGCGGCGCGGCGGAGCAGGCGGGGCTCAAGGCCGGCGACGTGGTGACCGCGTTCAACGGTCTGCCCATCACCGACTCGATCGACCTGACCGCCCAGGTGCGCACGCTGCCCGCCGGCGGCACCGCGAAGATCACCTACACCCGCGGTGGCGACTCGAAGACGGTCGACGTCACCCTCGGGCAGCTCGCCCAGTAGTCGGCGCAGCATCCGGACCAGGCGGTCCCCGGAATCAGGCTGGTAGGCTCGTCGTCGCGGAAACGCGGCGGCGGCCCACCAGCCTTTTTCCGTCTGCAGCCGCACCGGCACCAGAACGAGCGGATGCCCAGAACGAGCGGACGGCATGACCCACCCCACCCCGGAACCCACGGCCGAGCGCCCGGGCGTCTCCTACGTGATGCCGGTGCTCAACGAGGTCACGCATGTCGAGGCGGCGATCGGCAGCCTCCTCGACCAGGACTACGACGGCCCGTTCGACGTGATCGTGGCGTTGGGGCCGTCGATCGACGGAACGAACGAGCTGCTGGAGCGACTCTCGCGGGTGGATCCGCGCATCCGGGTCATCGACAATCCGACGGGTTCGACGCCGAGCGGTCTGAACGTCGCGATCGCGGCGTCGCAGTACCCGATCGTGGTGCGGGTGGATGCCCATTCCCTGCTCCCGCGCGACTACACCCGCATCGCCGTGGAGACGATGCTGCGCACGGGCGCGGCGAATGTCGGCGGCATCATGAAGGCGGAGGGCACGACCCCGTTCGAGAGCGCGGTCGCTGTCGCGTATGGCTCCAAGGCGGGGCTCGGCGGAGGCGCCCACCATCTGGGCGGTGCCGAAGGCCCGGCCGAGACGGTCTACCTCGGTGTCTTCCGCCGGGACTGGCTGACGAAGGTGGGCCTGTTCAACGAGGACATCCGGCGCGGGCAGGACTGGGAGCTGAATCGCCGGTTGCGCGCATCCGGTGGCGTGGTCTGGTTCACCCCGGAACTCGTCGTCATCTACCGCCCACGGCCCTCGCTCGAGCGCCTGGCGCGGCAGTTCTTCTCCACCGGACTCTGGCGCGGCGAACTGGCGCGGCGATTCTTCTCGGCGAACGCGCTGAAGTACTTCGTGCCGCCCGTGATGGTCACCGCGGCGCTGCTCGGTCTGCTCGTGGGGGTCGCGGGGCTCGTCGTGCTGGCGGCCGGCGGCGGAGCGGTGGGCGCGTGGCTCACCCTCGGCTTCGTGGTCCCGGCCGTGTACCTCGTCTTCGTCGCGCTGGCGAGCGTGTCGGCGGGGCGCGCCGCGGGAGCCCGCAGCGGGGCGTGGTTTCTCGTAGTCTTGCCGTGCATCCATTTCAGCTGGGGCCTGGGGTTCATCCTCGGCTTCCTGAAGCTCACCAAGAACATCACCGCGCACACCGGGAGGTGACCGTGTCCTCGACCTCTCCCCGGCCGGCGCGCCCGTCGAGCATCGCCGAGCTGAAGGCCGTGGCCCAGCCGCCCGAGGTACGCGGCCGGCGCAACGCCGAACACTGGACGGCGTCGCTCTACCTGCGGCGCCTCTCGCCGTACATCACCTGGCTGCTGCTGAAGACGAGCATCTCGGCGAACGGGGTGACGGGCCTCATGATCCTCACCGGCTGGGCCACCGCGGCCGCCCTGCTCATCCCGGGCATCGGTGGCGCGGCGCTCGCGCTCGTGCTGGGGCAACTGCAGATGCTGGTCGACTGCTGCGACGGCGAGGTCGCACGTTGGCGCGGCACCTCCTCGCCCGCCGGTGTCTTCCTCGACAAGGTCGGGCACTACACGACCGAGGCGCTCATCCCGATCGCGCTCGGCATCCGGGCCGCCGGGTACCCCTTCGAGGCGCCCGCCGACTTCCTCTGGACCACCCTCGGCCTCCTGCTCGCCCTCGTGATCGTGCTCAACAAGGCGCTCAACGACATGGTGCACGTCGCACGGGCGAATGCGGGTCTCGCCAAACTGGCCGACACACACGGCGAGTCCGCGCCGTCGCAGGCACTCGTCGCACGGCTGCGCCAAGCGGCCCGGTTCGTGCCATTCCACCGGCTCTACCACTCGGTGGAGCTGACGATGCTGATCTTCGCGTTCGCCGTGCTCGGCCTGTTCATCGGCGGTGTGCTCGCCGATCGCATCCTGCTGGTGGCGCTGGTGCCGCTGTCGCTCCTCGCGGTGGTGGGGCACTTCGTGGCCATCATGGCGTCGAAACGGGTGCGCTCCTGAGCTCGTCCGACCCCCCCACGGAAGCCCGCCGACGATCGGCGT
>BADC01000640.1 GCA_000333435.1 Corynebacterium-like bacterium B27
CGCGCCGCACGGCGCCGGTCGGGTTGTGCGGGTTGCTGAGCAGGATGACCCGGGTGCGGTCGGTCACCGCGCGCCGCAGGTCGTCGTGATCGGGCTGGAAATCGGGTCGGCGCAACGGCACGGTGGTGTGCACGCCCCGGGCGAGCGCGATCAGCCCGCCGTACGCGTCGTAGAACGGCTCGAGTGTGAGCACCTCGTCGCCCTCGTCGACGAGGGCGAGAATCGTGGCGGCGAGCGCCTCCGTGGCGCCGGCGGTGACGAGCACCTCACGGTCGGGGTCGACCGTCAACCCGTAGAACCGCTGCTGGTGGGCGGCGATGGCGTGCCGGAGCACGGGCATCCCGATGCCCGGCGGGTACTGGTTCACGCCGTCGGCGATCGCCTGACGTGCCGCCTCCAGCACCTCGGCGGGCCCGTCCTCGTCGGGGAACCCCTGACCGAGGTTGATGGCGCCGGTGGCCTGCGCGAGCGCACTCATCTCGGCGAAGATGGTGGCGGCGATCGTGCCGTCAGGGGCCAGCAGGCCCGCACCTCGGGCGGTGCGCTGCCAGGATCCGGTGATGGTCATGCTCTCCCCGTCGTGTCGTTCCGGGTACAAACTTAGTAGTCGGCCGACTCTCCAAGCTCAGTCATAACGAGACGGCAGACGGCGCACAGGCGGTCCATAGAGTTCCCTCAGCTTGGGTGAGGATGCTTGCGAGTGCTTGGAAGGAGCAACACATGTCAGAGAGCACCGAGAACCCCGCGGGCATTCCGGCCGACCACACGGGCGCCACGAACGACGCCCCGGCCTCGGAGTCCACCCCCCAGCCGCAGCAGCCCGAGGCGCAGCAGCCCGAGGCGCAGCAGCCCGAGGCACAGCAGCCTGAGGCGCAGCAGCCCGTTGCCACGTCGGCGACCCCCGCGTTCCCGCACCGCGACGACACCACCGCCGTCGTCCCCCCGATCGTGCCGCCCACCCCGGCCGCACAGGCCCCGGCCACCCCGGCACAGCCCACCGGCGCACAGCCCACGCTGCCGCAGCCGACCAGCGTGAACCCGCACCTCGCGGGCTACCCGGCCCCCGCCGCGCCGGCCGCCCCCGCCGCCCCGGCCGGCGCCTACGGCCAGCACGCGCAGCACACCGCGAACTACGGCAACGGCTCCTTCGGCACCCCGCCGAGCGGCACGCCGCCGTACAGCGCGGTGCCCGATCCCAACTTCAACTCGGCCATGTACGCCGCGTCTGGGGCCTACAGCCAGCAGACGCCCAGCAGTTCCGCCCCGGTCAAGAAGCGCCGCGGTGGCGTCGCGCTCGTGGCGGCCCTGGCCATCGGCGCCCTCATCGGCGGCGCCTCCGGCGCGGGCGTCACCGCCTGGGCGGTGAGCCAGAACGGCGGAACCACGACCAACACCGCGTCGAGCCCCACCAGCATCACCGTCAACAACCCCGACAACGCGAACCTCATCACCGCGGTCGCCGCGAAGGCATCGCCCTCGGTCGTCACCATCTCGGTGCAGAGCGACCAGGCTGCGGGCACGGGTTCGGGCGTCGTGCTGACCGACGACGGCTACATCGCCACCAACACCCACGTGGTGACCCTCGACGGCGAGACGGCCAGCCCCGAGAT
>BADC01000639.1 GCA_000333435.1 Corynebacterium-like bacterium B27
GCGTTCGGCGTGGCGGCCGCATTCGTGCTGCTGTTCGCCGTCGACCCGCACTCGGTGGGCGCCAACGCCGCGTCCCAGGACTACGCGCCGACGGTCGTCGCGGCAGCCGGGGGCGAGCAGTCGCTCGACGTCGCAGCGGGTGCCGCGCAGTCCGTCACCCGTGACGGGTACACGGTCACCCTGCCGCCGCCGCCCGCGCCGGAACCCGTCGTGGTGCCGGTCTCGGTGAAGGCCTCGCCGTCAGGGGATTCCGGCGCAGCCGGATCCGGCGGCGGCTGCGAAGCCAACGTCGTGCCCACCCCCGGGCCGCCCGCTCCGGGATCGTTGCAGGACATCGCGTACCAGGCCGTGCTCGGCTACGGCTGGGGCGAACAGAACTACTACTACCTGCTGGCCCTGTGGAACCGCGAGTCGGGCTGGAACCCGACGGCGGCGAACCCGTCGGGCGCCTACGGCATCCCGCAGGCGCTCCCCGGCTCGAAGATGGGGCCGGGCTGGGAGTCCGACCCCAACGTGCAGATCAACTGGGGCCTGCAGTACATCGCGAGCGTGTACGGCACGCCGTGCGAGGCGTGGGCCTCCTCCGAGAACCGCGGCTGGTACTGAACCCAGGCGGGCGCAGCCGCACTCGGGTGGCCGCGCGCGTTCAGTAGGCTGATCGCATGAGGCCAGAACTCGTCGCCGTGATCTGCCTGATCATCATCGTCGGCGTCTCCGTGCTCTCGCCGAAACTGCGACTGGCGACCCCGATCGTGCTCGTGGTCATCGGCATCGGCATCTCGCTCATCCCGGGTGTGCCGCCCGTGCACGTGCCGTCGGAGATCATCCTCGCCGGCGTGCTGCCCCCGCTCCTCTACGCCTCGGCGATCAACGTGCCGCTCGTCGACTTCCGCAAGAACTTCGGCGCGATCTCGATGCTCTCGGTGCTCCTCGTGATCGCGAGCGCCGTGGTGATCGGGCTGATCCTCAACGCGATCCTGCCCGACATGAACCTGGCCGCGGCGATCGCCCTCGGCGCGGTCATCAGCCCGACGGATGCGGTTGCCGCGACGTCGATCGGCAAGCGCCTCGGTCTGCCGCCACGCCTCATCGCGGTGCTCGAGGGCGAGAGCCTCGTGAACGACGCCTCGGCGCTGGTGCTGCTGCGCACGGCGGTCGCGGCCGTGGCGGGCACGCTCGCCTTCGCGGGTGTCGGGGGAGTCGTGATCGACTTCGCCTACTCTTCGGTGGTCGCCATCGCGGTGGGCCTCGCGGTGGGTATCGTCACCGTCTTCCTGCGCTCGAAGCTCACCGACTCCGTGCTCACCACGGCGGTGTCGTTCATCATCCCGTTCCTCGCGTACATCCCCGCCGAGGCGATCGGCGCATCCGGGGTTCTCTCCGTGGTTGTGGCGGGCTTGTACACCGGCCACATGGGCGCGAAGTACTTCACCGCGTCGACGCGCATCAGCGAGCGGCTGAATTGGCGCACCATCCAGTTCCTGCTCGAGAACGGCGTGTTCCTGCTGATGGGGCTGGAGCTCAAGGACATCTTCCTTGCCGCCATCAAGCAGAGCGACGAAAACAGCAACCTCAACGCGGTGGGCGCCGTCGTGCTCGGCATCGCTGCCGCGCTGATGCTGCTGATCATCCGCTTCGCTTTCGTCGGGCCGCTGCTGACCGTTCAACGTGCACGGGAACGCCGACGCGACCCGGCCGGCCCCGGGGCCCTCGAGCCTTCCGGCTGGAAGAGCGGCATCGTGGTGTCCTGGGCCGGGATGCGCGGGGTGGTGACGGTCGCGGCCGCCCAGTCCCTGCCCGAGTCGACGCCTTACCGCAACCAGCTCGTGCTGATCGCGTTCACGGTGTCGATCGTCACCCTGGTGGTGCAGGGCGGCACGTTGCCGTGGATCATCCGGCTCACGAAACTCCGCGGCGTCGACGAGGCCGCCGATCACGCCGAGTTCGCCACGCTGGTCGACGAGCTGCGGGCGGCCGGACAACTCGTGCTGGAGCAGCCCGATCTCTCCCTGCCGAGCGGGGAAGTGGTCGACGAGAGCGTGGTGGAACGGGTGCGGAGCGATGCGGAGCTGCGCAGCGAGTCGGCGTGGGAGCGCGCGCACTCCGAAGACGAGAGGGTCGGTGCGCCGCACCGCCAGTACCGGATTCTGCGCCTGGAGGTGCTGAAGGCGGAGCGGGTGGCCCTGCTGGATGCGCGGGGTCGAGGGGAGTACTCCTCACGCATCCTCGTGCGGGCCCAGCTCATGCTCGACCAGGAGGAATCGCGCCTGCAGCAGACCGACGGGCTGCACTGAGGGCCCGGACCCGCTCGGTCCGGCCGCCCTCATCCGCTCGTAGGATGGAGGCATGCCTCGCAACAACCGTCCGCGCCGCCGCGCCGGCGACGACGAGGAGGACAACGACCTCGGCCGGCTCCTGGCGGGCTGGAAGCGGGTGGAGCACCGTCGCGACGGCGACTGGAACGTGCAGCCCGTGTCGGTCGTGAGCGCCACGAAGGAGTACCTCTGCCCGGGCTGCGGCCTGACGGTGACGCCGGGCACGGCCCACCTCGTCACCTGGCGGGCCGACGGCGTGCTCGGTGACAGCGCCGATCTCGCCGCACGAAGGCACTGGCACACGCACTGCTGGAAGATCGGAGCGTAGTACCCGGATGAGCGAGATCGAGATCCGCAGCGGCACCGAGCTGCCGGCACGGCGCGAAGAGATCGAGTTGCACACCGACGACGGTCTGACCCTCGTCGGCGAACTCGCGCTGCCGCTCTCCGGGGCGCCGGTCGCGACGCTGGTGACGCTGCATCCGCTGCCGACGCACGGTGGCTTCATGGATTCGCACATCCTCCGCAAGGCGGCCGCGCGCTTGCCGGCCCTGGCCGACCTAGCGGTGCTGCGGTTCAACCTCCGCGGGGTCACCTCGCCGCGCGGCACGAGCGAGGGCGACTTCGATGGCGGCGACGCCGAGCGCTACGACGTGAAGGCGGCGATGGATTTCGTCGCTGAGCGCGGGCTGCCGCATCCCGTGGCTCGTGGGCTGGTCATTCGGCACCGAATTTGGTGCTGAAGTACGGCGCGCAGTACCCCGATCGACGGCGCCATCCTGCTCTCGCCCCCCGTTGCACCGCGCGACCGCCGATGAGTGGCCACCGTGGGAAGGCAACGGCAAACGGCTCG
>BADC01000638.1 GCA_000333435.1 Corynebacterium-like bacterium B27
GGGTATGGTGCTCTGCCTCGGCGTGGCGGCGGCCGCGTTCGCCGCGGCGTTGGCGGGGTCGATCGCCGCACAGTCGCCCTACCAGCAGCCGGTCTGGGTGGTGGCAGCCGTCGCCGTGGTGTTCGTACTGCCGGTCGCCACGGCAGCGGTCGCCCTCGTGGGGCGGCTGCCGGGCGGTGGCGCGGCGGCGGCGCGCGAGCCGGCAGGCCGGCGCAGACCGGCATCGACGAGCGATCGCCTCGTGCACGCCGGGCTCGTCGCCGTGACCGCCGGGTTCCTGCTCGCCCTGGTGACCGTCGATCCGGCACTGCTCGACGGGTCGCTGCCACCCGCGGTCGGCGCTCCCTGGATCCTCGGCATCACCCCGCTCGCGGCGGCGACCGCCGCGCTCGTGCTGCCGCCCGTCGGGGCGTGGGCGTACTCGGCGGCGCTGGCGGTGCTGGTGGCCGTCGACCGCATCCTCGCCTTCCCCGACTCGATCGTCGATGTCGCCCTGCAGGATGCCCTTGTCGCCCTGTTGCTGCAATCGGTGTTCCAGGCGCTGACCCTCGCCACACTCCGCGCGGCTCGCTCGCTCGACGGCGCGGCGAGCGCGGCGCGGCACGACGCGGTGGCGGTGGCGCGCGCCACCGCGCGGGCGCGGGAGGAGAGCCGGGTCGACGCGCTGATCCACGACACGGTGCTCGCGACCCTGCTGCTCGCCGCCCGGGAACCGACCGCGCGGGAGAGCGGCGCGGAAGCGGACTCGCCCGCTCTCGGCGCCGAACCGCTGGAGCGCGGCTCGCAGGGCGGCGACTCGCTCTCGCCGCCCTCGCACCGCGCGCGGGCCGCCGACCTCGCACGGCGCGGCCTCGCCCAGATCGACCGCGTGCGGTCCGGCTCCGCCGACGCGCCCACGGCCCTCACGGCGCGGGAGCTGGTCTGGCGCCTGCAGGCCGTCACCACCGATCTCGACCCCTACGCGGAGGTCACCGCGTCGGTCGCCGGAGATCTGACCGTGCCCGCGCCTGTGGCCGACGCGATCGCCGACGCC
>BADC01000637.1 GCA_000333435.1 Corynebacterium-like bacterium B27
CCGCGCCCCGTGACCTGTGCGTGCCGATGGCGGCCGCGATGATCGTCAGCGCCGTCTACAACGTCGTCAACGCCGGATTCATCGGCTCGCTGAACGACGCCACGCTGCTCGCCGCCGTCACCTTCGGCACACCGCTGCTCGGCCTCGTGATGGCCGTCGGCGGCGTGTTCGGGGTGGGTGGCGGAGCGCTCATCTCGCGGCTTCTCGGTGCGGCCGAGCACGACCCGGCCGAGGCGGCCGGAATCAAGCGCGTCTCGTCGTTCGCCCTCTGGGGTGCGGTCATCACCGGCGCCGTCCTGGGCGGGATCGGGTTGCTTGTCCTGCAGCCGCTCGTGGGTCTGCTGGGGGCGGATGCGCC
This sequence comes from Corynebacterium-like bacterium B27, assembly GCA_000333435.1. Taxonomy (GTDB): domain Bacteria; phylum Actinomycetota; class Actinomycetes; order Actinomycetales; family Microbacteriaceae; genus Herbiconiux. Next base: position 359 of record BADC01000637.1, read on the forward strand.
GGCCGCGCCCGCGACGAGCGCGTACGTCGGCGTCCTGCTCGCCTTCGTGCCCGTGCTCGCGGCCGCCTTCTGCCTCGAGCAGATCGTGCGGGCCGAAGGGGCGGCGCGCCAGGTGATGGTGGGACTGATCGGATCGACCGTGCTCAACGTGGCCTTCGACATCCTGTTCATCCTCGTGCTGCACGCCGGCGTGGCCGGGGCGGCGCTGGCGATGGGCCTGTCCAACCTGGCGGTCGTGCTCTACTTCGCGGTGTGGCTGCACCGCACCAGTGCCCACGTCAGTCTCGCGCCGCGCTGGTTCACGCTGTCGCCCGCCGTGCTGAAGCCCGTGTTCGGGGTGGGGGTCGGCGAACTGCTGCAGGCCTCCTTCCTCATGCCGCCTCTGCCCGGGGTGCCGGGAGCGCCCGGCCCGGTCGTGGCCGGCGCAGCGCCGCGGACGAGGGTCTGCTCTTCGGGCGGCAGGGCGGCGGATGCGCCGTGCGAGGCCGCGACGCCGCGTGCGCCGGGTGAGACCGGGCCGGCCGGGCTGCCGACCGCGCCGGTGGGGGCGGAGAAGACCGCATCCGCACGGCCGACCGGCGCACCGGGCACGGCGCTCGCCGGAGGTGCGGCCGGCGGGGCGCTGAACTGGGGTGTGCGCGGGGCGTTCGGGGTGCGCCGGCGCGCGGCC
>BADC01000636.1 GCA_000333435.1 Corynebacterium-like bacterium B27
CATCGAGTGAGATCGACACCCGCCACGCCAGCACGCGCCGGCTGAACCAGTCGACGATGGCGACGCCTTCTGCTCGCGGGTCTCCGCGCCTGAGCCCCGCTCTACCGCTTCGGCGCCTCCGCCGCGACGTGCATCAGCGCGCACTCCGCGAAGGGGAGCCACTGGTCGGCCTCGGCGAGCGGGATGCTCACCCAATCCTTGAAGGGCCGCCCCTTGCCCGAGGGGTCGAAGAGCTCGGCCCCCGGCACCCTCAGCGCCCCCTCGTGCTCAGCCGAGCCCGCGCCGAGCTTGAATCCGACGCTGTCGCCGTTCAGGCAGGCGAACATGGTTCCGGCGCGGGTGAGGATGGGCCGGCCCATCATGCGCGAACGCTCGATCGCCGGATCACCGAG
>BADC01000635.1 GCA_000333435.1 Corynebacterium-like bacterium B27
TGATCGCGGGCGCGCGGCCGCCGGTCAGGCGGCGACGAACTGGGCCAGCTGGAGGAGGTTGCCGCAGGTGTCGTCGAGGACCGCGACGATGACCGGACCCATCGCGGTGGGCGGGAGCGTGAACGTGACGCCGAGGGCGACCAGGCGGTCGTACTCGGCCTGCACGTCGTCGACGCCGAGCTGGAGGAACGGGATGCCGTCGGCGGCCAGCGCCGACGTGAACGGCACGACCGCGGGGTGGGAGTTCGGTTCGAGCGAGAGCTGGGTGCCGTCGGGGCGGTCCGGATCGACGAGGGTGAGCCAGCGGTGCTCGCCGAGCGGCACATCCGCCGCCACCTCGAAGCCGAGCCGGGAGGTGTAGAACTCGAGCGCGCGCTGCTGGTCGTCGACGAAGATGCTGACGGTCTGGAGTCTCATGGGGTCGCCTTCCGGCTGGTCGGGGGCCACCGCTCGGTGATCTGAGCGAGCGGCGAGGTGTCGATGGTGTGGAGTTTGTAGCGGCCGCGGCGCTCGGTGTGCACCAATCCGGCCGACTCGAGCACGTCGAGATGCTGCGAGACGGCCTGCCGCGAGGGGGTGAGACCGTGGTCCATGGCGAGCCTCGTGCAGAGCTCGAACAGGGTCTGCTCGTCACGCCGCAGCAGCACGTCGAGAAGCGCCCGCCTGGTCTCGTCGGCGAGAGCCCTGAACACGTCGGCCACCGCTCCACCTTAGGCAAGTGAATGCTTGCCTGTCAAGGTCTCTTGTGCCGGGCAGCGAGCGTCGCTACCCTCGGCTGCAACGACGGCAGGAGTCAGCCATGGACGCCACGACACCCAAACCTGCGACCGAGGCCACCCGCGCGGCGAACGCGGCGGCGGCGGAGCGGTTGCCGTGGCGCGACCGGCGGGACTTCGACGACGCCCGGCGCGGGTTCATCGCTCCGCTCGCCGACCCGGTCGTGCGTGGCCCCGGCGGTGCACCGGTCATCGATCTGACCGCATGGGACTTCGTCGGCGAGTCGGCCGAGGCACCCGACACCGTGCATCCGAGCCTGTGGCGGCACGCGCAGGTCAACGGCGGCCGGGGACTGTTCGAAGTCACCGCGGGCATCTACCAACTGCGCGGTCTCGACCTGTCGAACATGACCATCGTCGAAGGCGACGAAGGCATCATCGTGATCGATCCGCTGGTCGGCAACGAGACCGCTGCGGCCGGACTCGCGCTCTACCGGGAGCACCGCGGCGACCGGCCGGTCACGGCCCTGATCTACACCCACAGCCACGCCGACCACTACGGCGGGGCGCGGGCCGTTCTGAGCGACGACGACGTCGCATCCGGGCGCGCGGTCGTGATCGCGCCCGACGGCTTCCTCGCCGAGGCGGTGGCCGAGAACGTCTACGCGGGCACGGCGATGACCAGACGGGCGCTCTACATGTACGGGCCGCTGCTCCCGAAGGGGCCGACGGGTCAGGTCGACGCCGGCCTCTCCTCCGGGGCCGGGGCCGGGTTCTCCTCGAGCCTCATCGCGCCCACGGACGTCATCACGACCACGGGTGAGACGCGCACGGTGGACGGGGTGCGGATGGTGTTCCAGATGGCACCCGGAACGGAGGCGCCGTCGGAGTTCCTCATCCACTTCCCCGACCACCGCGCGCTCTGCGCCGCCGAAGACGCCACGCACGTCATGCACAACCTGATCACCCTCCGGGGAGCGCAGGTGCGCGATGCGGTGACCTGGTGGAAGACCCTCGACGCCACGATCCACCTGTTCGGAGCCGGCACCGACGTGGTGTTCGCCCAGCACAACTGGCCGCGCTGGGGAACGGATGCGATCGTGGAGTTCCTGGCGAACCAGCGCGACCTGTACAAGTACATCCACGACCAGTCGTTGCGGCTGGCCAATCTGGGCCGCACGCCGATCGAGCTCGCGGAGGAGCTGGAGTTGCCGCCGGGCCTCGACCAGCAGTGGTACAACCGCGGCTACTACGGCTCGCTCAATCACAACTCGAAAGCGGTCTACCAGCGCTATCTGGGCTGGTACGACTCGCATCCGGCGCACCTGCACCCGCTGCCGCCGACCGAGGCGGGTGCCCGGTACGTGGAGTTCATGGGCGGCGCGGATGCGGTGGTCGCGAAGGCCGCGGAGTCGTTCGAGCGCGGCGACTACCGCTGGGTGGCCGAGGTGCTGACGCACGTCGTGTTCAGCGATCCGGCCAACACGGCCGCGCGCGAGCTGCAGGCCGACGCCTTCGAGCAGCTCGGCTACCAGGCCGAGAACCCGACCTGGCGCAACGAATACCTGATGGCGGCGCTCGAGCTCCGCAACGGTGTGCGCGACCTCGGCACGCTGCAGCTGGTGACCCTCGACGTGCTGAACGCGATGACGCCGGAGATGATCTTCGACTACATGGGCATCAAGCTCGACGGCCCGCGGGCGGGGGAACTCCGGGCGTCGATCGACTGGGTGGTCGAGGACGGCGCGTCCGGCGCGGTCGGGTACGCGCTGCAGCTGCGGAACGGCTGCCTCATCTACACCGCCGGCATGACCTCCGAGCATCCCGACGTCACGGTGACCTCGGCGAAGGGTGTGCTGGCGGGCCTGGTCTTCGGATCGATCACGCTGGCCGAGGCGCTCGCCGACGGGTCGGTCGGCACCTCAGGCGACGGGGCGGCGCTCAGCACCCTGTTCGGCCTGCTCACCGACTTCCCGCTCTGGTTCGGCATCGTCGAGCCCTGAGTCCCGCCGGCCGTGCTCGGCCGGCCGGCTCTTGACGACCGCTGCGGCAGTCCGCCAGCATGAGCGCTATGTACCTCGTGATGATCCTCGGGCTCATGGTCGTGGCACCCGTCGTGTCGATCGTGAGCGAGTACGCCGCCGGGGGCGGCGCCGGCGACGTGCTGCTGCTCGCGGGCAAGTGGTTCGTGTTCTGGGCGGTGGGCGTGCGGCTGTTCACGGCGGGGCTGTCGCAGGCGTTCCGGCCCGAGTTCACGGCCGGCAACATCCTCGGGGCGAAGACGACCGACCGATCGGTGCTGCAGATCGTGCAGGAGCTCGGCTTCGCCAACCTCGGATTCGGGCTGATCGGCATCCTGTCGCTGCTCCTCCCCACCTGGATCGTGCCGGCGGCGGTGGCCGGCGGCCTGTTCCTGGGACTCGCGGGCATCCGTCACATCGCGAAGCCGGGCAAGAACACGAAGGAGTGGATCGCGACACTCACCGACCTGCTGGTCTTCGTGGTGCTGCTCGCGTTCGTGGTCTACGCCTGGACGACGGGCGCCGCAGGCGGCTGAGTTCCGGCGGCCTACAATCGTCTGTGCCCTCCGACGACCCCGACGCTCCCGACTCCGCCGCACCGCTCGCCGCCGGCATCGACCCCGCCGACCTCGCGACCACCCTCGACGTGCTGGCCCGGATGGCCGAGCTCGACGAGACGCACCCCGATTTCGTCGCCGTGCGCCGCGCCACCGCGCTGATGTTCAAGGCGGTCAAGCGTGAGCGGCGCCGGGAGATCCGCGCGGCCGTGGCCGAGGCCGACAAGAGCGTCATCGCGGCCACCGCCACCGGTGCGCCCGACCGCATCGACGACGAGACCCGCGGCATCCCCATCTCCACCGCCACCACGGCACCCACCGCCGGCACGCTGCTGAAGGCGCGCAACTGCTACATCTGCAAGCAGCCATACACCCAGGTCGACGCCTTCTACCACCAGCTCTGCCCGTCGTGCGCCGCCATGAGCCACGCCAAGCGCGACGCCCGCACCGACCTCACGGGCAAGCGCGCTCTGCTCACCGGCGGCCGCGCCAAGATCGGCATGTACATCGCCCTGCGCCTGCTGCGCGACGGCGCCCACACCACCATCACCACCCGCTTCCCGCGCGACGCGGTGCGCCGGTTCAGCTCCCTGCCCGACTCCGCCGACTGGCTGCATCGCCTGAAAGTGGTGGGCATCGACCTCCGCGACCCCGCCCAGGTGATCGGCCTGGCCGACGAGGTCGCCGCAGCGGGGCCCCTCGACATCCTCATCAACAACGCCACCCAGACCGTGCGGCGCTCGCCGGGCGCCTACCAGCCGCTGGTGGATGCGGAGCTCGCGCCGCTGCCCGACGGTCCACTGCCCGAGCTGGTCACCTTCGGGCACACGAACGACGAGCATCCGCACGCCCTCGCCGAATCGGTGAGCACGCACCCCATCCTCGCGGCCGCCGCGGCCCGCGCCGAGGAGCTCACCGAGCTCGCCCTGGCGCCCGGATCGAGCTCGCTCGAACGGCTCGCCGCCGGCACCGCGATCGACGCGGGTGGCCTCGTGCCCGACCTGCACGACGTCAACTCGTGGACGCAGCACGTCGACGAGGTCGACCCGCTCGAGATGCTCGAGGTGCAGCTGGCCAACACGACCGCGCCGTTCCTGCTCGTGTCGCGGCTCCGCGCCTCGATGCGCGCGGCCACGGCCGCCGGCGCGCGCCGCAGCTACGTGGTGAACGTGAGCGCGATGGAGGGCGTGTTCGGGCGGGGCTACAAGGGGCCCGGGCATCCGCACACCAACATGGCGAAGGCCGCCGTGAACATGCTCACCCGCACCAGTGCGCGGGAGATGTTCGAGACCGACCGCATCCTCATGACGAGCGTCGACACCGGCTGGATCACGGATGAGCGCCCCCACCCCACGAAGGTGCGCCTGGCCGAGGAGGGCTTCCACGCCCCGCTCGACCTCGTCGACGGCGCCGCCCGGGTGTACGACCCGATCGTGCGTGGCGAGGCCGGCGAAGACCTGTTCGGCGTCTTCCTCAAGGACTACGCGCCGGGCAACTGGTAGCTGCGCAGGGCGCTACATCACCGCGCCGATGTAGGAGTACTTCACGAACACGTCGGATGCGAGTCCCGCCTCCTCGAGCACGCCCTGCACCGCCCCGAGCATGTACTTCGAGTCCCAGCCCATGTAGAGGTAGTGGGTGTCGTCGAGGGCGTCCCAATGGCCGTTCCAGGCCCGGGCCTCGTAGATCGGGCCGCCGCGCCGCGCACTGAACGCCACGACACTCTCCCGCGCGTCGGCCCAGAGGCGCTTGAACACGCGGTTGAAGAGGTACTTGACGTCGTAGACCTCCCAGTGCTCGCCGCGGTACTCGACGTACTCGAACTCGCGCTCCCAGCCGCGCGGCCAGCCGCGGCGGCGCACGGCGTCGAGGATGGGGGTGAGCCCGTCGTCGTCGATCGACACGACGGCCGGTCGCTGCCACACCCGCAGCACCTCGGCGGTGAGCCGCACGGTGCGCTCGGCGATCGCGGCGGTACCCCAGGCGGGCGTCTCGGCGAGCATCCGCGTGGTCGGGATGTCGCTCTGCGCATAGATCGCGCGCTTCTGCGGGAAGCTGTCGCCGAAGACCCGCTCGGCCAGCGGCTGCTCGAGCAGGGCCAGGTTGCCGAGGGTGCCGGCGAGGGCGCGGTGGCTGTTCTGCTCGTCGTCGGTGAGGTCGACCCACATCCGCTCGCCGTCGCCTGACCAGTCGTCGCCGGGCGCGAGCGGCACCACCTGGTCGATGTCGAGGCCCTCGGGGCTGTCGACGCCGGCGATGCGGCTGAGCACGTAGAGCGCGTGCGGGAGCTCGCTGTACTTCAGCGCCACCCGCACCCGCTCGTCGGAGGGCGTGATGCGGGCGATCGCGCGCAGCAGCTCGTCGGCGCCGAGCGTGCGCGCCCGGCACAGGCGCGCCACCAGCCGGTCGTTCGTGACGCCCACCACGGCCCGCCGGAGCAGCAGCGACTGCACCCGTTCGACGAGCTCGATCAGCTGCTCCGTCGAGAGTCGCCCGTGCGAGTAGTCGTGGTAGGCGCGCATGACGAGGGGGTACATCCCCCGGCCGAAGGTGGCGAGGTAGGCCAGTTGCCGCCCCACCTCGCGGTCGGGCGCCAGGGCGGGGTCGAGCAGGATGCGGTACGCCTCGGAGTACTCCCGCCATTCGGTCGCGCGCTCCCGCAGGGTGGCGAGGTCGAGCCGCGGGAACTCCTGCCGGAACGCGTCGTACACCCCGCGCTCACCGGCCACCGCCACCTCGCGACCCGTGAGCAGCACGAGGTAGTGCCGCCAGAAGCTGCCGATCACCTCACCCGTGTTCTGTTCGATGGGCAGCCAGAACTCGTCCTCGATCGCGCTCTGCTCGGCGTGCGAGAGCCCCATCAGCACGTAGTTGTGAATGAGCTCGTGGTCGCGCAGCGGCTCGCCCGTGGAGTTGAGGCTCTCGAAGATCTGCTGGGCGTTCGCATCCGGCCCCAGCGTGATGGCCACGTGCTCGAGCCGCTGCAACCCGCGCCAGATGCGGGCCACCTCGTCGCGGCGCACCTGGCTGCGGAAGAAGGCGTAGTTGTCGTCGAAGCGCGAATCGCGCAGCCCCTCCTCGGCGGAGCGCTGGTCGAGCACGACGCTCTCGAAGATCTCGGCCCAGCCACGGTGCGGCCGCAGCTTGGTGCGGGTGGGGCCGGATGCCCGAACGAGCACCCGCTCGAGCTCGGCCGCCAGCTCGGGGTCGTCGCCCCGCACGGTGTGGTGCAGGGCCGCCACGAGGAGCATGAGGGTGGTGATGCGCTGCTGCCCGTCGATGAGCACGAGCTCGGCGTCGTCGTCGTTCGCGTCGGCCGCGGTGGAGAGGATCGAGCCGATGAAGTGCCGGTGGCGGTCGTCGCCGAAATCGGCGACCGCGCGGATGTCGGCGAGCAGCTGCTCGCAGCCGCCGATGTCCCATCGGTACTGGCGCTGGTACACCGGCACGACGATGGTGGTCGACTCGCGGGAGAGCCAGGCGATGGTGTTGACGGCCGTGGCCTCGACGTTCGTTGCGGTGCCTGGAGCTGTGACCATAGGGGACGAGTTTACGGGATGTTCGTGTCGTGGCCGGGTGGCTCACCGGGCGCGCAGGGTGTCGATGTTAGGCTGACCTAACCTGGGCCTGTTAAAACGTGCTGGCCCAAGACGAAAGGGAATGGAACTCTCATGGGTTACATCAAATCCGCCGCTCTCGAAGAGACCGGCTACGTCGTGCTCGACAGCTACAACCAAGAGCTCGACCCGAAGGAATGGCAGGGCATCGAGTACGTCGACTGGAAGTCCTCCGGCGACACCCGGTTCGCCCCGCTCGCGAGCGCCAAGGGTGACATCGAGTGCAACGGCTTCTGGAACCACCAGCCGCCGCGCACCGACAAGGACGGCGTGTGGATTCCGTCGCAGGTCGAGAAGGCCCCGAACCTCACCCGCCGCGCGCAGGAGCCGGGCGCGAACGTCGGCCGCTGCCGCGTGATCGAGCTGCAGCCGAACACCTACGCCGACTGCCTCTACAACCTGCACCAGGACGACAACAACCGCCTGAACCCCGACGGCACCGGCTGGGTCGTGCGCGGCTTCTTCAACCTCACCGACGACAAGGACAGCTTCTTCGTGCTGCGCGACAACCGCACCGAGAACGACGTCGAGTACCGCATCGCGCTGCCCGCGGGCGCGCAGCTGATCGTCGACACGCAGCGCATGTGGCACGCGGCCACCCACCCCGGCCCCGACCCGCGCTACTGCCTCATCACCTCGTGGACCTCGGGCCCCGAGCTCGACGCCTACATCGAGAAGTACAACGGCCGCACCCGCGTGCCGAACGTCGAGGTGTCGCAGGAGGTGCTCGACGCCGGCCAGGCCGAGCAGGCCCGTCGTGACGCCGCCCGTGCCGCCTACTACGCGGCGAAGGGCCAGGCCGAGAAGGTCGCCATGAGCGAGGCGTAAACCCGCCGCCCTCGGAAAACGCGGATGCCCCGGTCAGCCGACCGGGGCATCCGTCGTTCCGGACGCATCGGCCTCCTCGATGTGGGCGATGTACAGACCCTGTCCTGGCCGTGAGATGCGCGTGACGAGGGACCAGCCCAGCGGAGCGCAGACGTCCGCAGCCGCCCTCTCGAGGCGTGAGCTGATCACGGGCGCCTCGATCTCGATCCGGCCGACCAGGGCCGGTGCGACACCCGAGAGGGTGCGCACGCGGAACTCCCACACCTCGGCCCGGCTTTCGCGCCGTATGAACGTGCCGGCGACGAACAGCGCGCCCGCGAGCGCGGATTCGCCGCCGGCGATCACGCGCGGCGGGAAGTGCGTCGGCGGAGCAGGAGGAGAACGAGGATCACGACGACCGCGAGCAGCAGACCGCCGATCACCACCGGCAGCACCGTCGTGCCGTCAGCTGGGTCCGCGGCTGCGGCCGGCGGGGCTGCCGTGCCGCCACCCGTGATCGAGACGGTCGCGGTGGCCTCGCGGGTGATCAGGCCGCTGGTGAGCGAGAGCGTCGCGCTCCACTCCCCGTCGGCGATCCCCGAGGCGGTCGGCACCTCCAGGTCGCCGCGCTGGCCGGGACCCAGAGTGAGGTTGCCGGAGGGGAACGGGCCGGCGGTGATGCCACCCGCCGACGCCACCAGCCGGGCGGCGCCACTCACGTCGACCGCGGTCGTTCCCGTGTTGGAGACCGTGGCGTGCAGGACGGGCACGCCGGCGGCATCACGCTCGGCGCTGATGCCGGTGATCGTGAAATCGGGTGGGGGTCCGTTGCCCGAGCCGACCGTGAGATAGACGCGAACGCCCACGCGGTTGGCGAGGGTGACGGACTCCTTCGCGCCGGCGGAGCGCACCTCGGCCCAGATTCCGGCATAGTACTCACCCTCCGGAGCGTCGGGCGGGACGGTGACGGTCACGGCCACATCAGACATCGCGCCGGCGGTGAGCTCGACCGAGTCGACCGCGGGTGTGATCCATGACGAGATGTCGGGAGCATCGACGCCGTCGACAGTGAAGACTCCATCGGAGATCTCCGCCGGCCCGGCATACACGAAGACCTGTTGGTCGACGCCCGAGCTGTTCGCGATTTCTACCCGGCGCTCGAGCCGTCCGCCCGGGGGCACCTCGTCGACCAGGTAGGAGCGGGCGCGCGGGTCGTCCTGCTGATCGGCGGGAACGTCGAGCAATCGGATGCCGACACCACCGTCATCGGCCGGTGCCGCCAGCGCCGTGGCGCCGGGGCCGATCCAGATCAGCGTCGCCATGACCGAGGCGGAGAGCACGGCCAGCGGTGTCCGCACTCGGCGACGCGTCGGGGAGCGGCGCATCGGGAGCCGACGGGCATCCCGGGTGATGGGGTCGCTCAGGATGCCCGCCTTCCGCACGGTCAGATGACCGAGTGGGTGAGGGTGGTCGAGTAGGTGTCGGCGAGGGCATCCGACGGGATCACCAAGGAGACGTCGGCGGTCCAGCTGGCCGAGTTCTGACCCGTCACGTCGGTGGCCGTCTGCACGGCGCTCGGCCCGGCGCCGGTGGCCGTCGAACCGGTCACGGTCACCGTGCCGGTGGTGGTGGCCGTGGAGGGCGTGTAGGTGAACCCACTCACCGGGATCGAAGCGCCGGTCACCGTGTCGGGCGTGAAATCGCTGATGGAGACCGAGGCCACCCAGCCGAGCACGTCAGCCCGATCGTCGGTCACGGTGACGGTGCCGAGCGTCGCGGTGGCGGTGTCACCGGGGTCGTTGGCGCCGAGGTCCAGCGACGCCGGGACGGCGATGGAGAGCACACCGCCTTCGACCTCTGTGGTGACGGGCGTGTCGTCATCGGCGGCCAGGGCGGTCTGGGCGCCGGCTCCGAGGAGGAGGCCGGCGATCGCGAGCCCGGAGGCCACGCGGACGGAATTGCGCATTGATTCGATCCTTTCAAGAGACGATCGTCTGTCGAAAATAGTCTGGCAGTCATTGCTACAGCTGTCGCCCAGTTCGGTGTCGCGACCTCACCCCAATCCGGGGGTCGTGCCGACGCGGTGGATCGATATCGTGGTGGCATGGTGACCCGAGCCGATCAAAAGGCCCGCACGCGCGCGCGCATCATCGCGGCGGCGGCGGGCGAATTCAGCCGCCACGGATACACCGGCACGAGCATCGGTGACATCGCGACCGCAATGGGTCAACCGAAATCGGCGATCAGCTACAGCCAGTTCCGGTCGAAGCAGGAGATCGCGGTGGCCGTCATGACGCACCAGATGGCGACCTGGGAGTCCCTGCGCGCCGAGGTCGACCAGGCGACCTCGGCGAACGGCCTGCCGCGGTTGCTCAGCCTGCTCCTCGCGGCGGCGGTCGACGCCCGCAGCAATCCGTTCGCCATCGCCGCCGTCCGGTTGATCATCGAGAGTCGTCGTCTCGGCCTCTTCGAGGGCCCCGATCTGGTGTTCGACTGGTACGAATTCGCCGACGCGCAGATGCGCGACGCGCTGCGACTCGGGCAGCTCCCGGAGGGTACCGATGCCGTGGCAGCCGGCCGGTTGATCCTGAGCGCGAGCTTCGGGCTCTTCGAGGCCGAGAACAACGGCCTGCGACCGGTCGACACCGCCGCCGCCCTCCAGGACCTGTGGCGCAGGCTCCTGATCGGGTTCGGCGCCGATGCCGACGCGGTGCTGCTCAGCGTGCGGCCAGCAGCTCCAGGGAGTCGATGACCCGGTTTGGAGAAAGCCCACTCGTTGTCGTACCAGGCGACCACCTTCACGTGGCGGCCGTCGACACGGGTGAGCGCCGAGTCGAAGATCGACGAAGCGGGGTTGCCGGTGATGTCGCTCGAGACGAGGGCGTCGTCGGAGTACTCCAGGATGCCCGTGAGCGCCCCCTCGGCGGCGGCGCGGTACGCCGCCAGCACCTCGTCGCGCGTGACGTCGCGGGCCACCACCGTGTTGAGCTCGACGATGGAGCCCACCGGCACCGGCACCCGGATGGAGTCGCCCGACAGCTTGCCGTCGAGCTGCGGCAGCACGAGTCCGATCGCCTTCGCGGCCCCCGTCGAGGTCGGCACGATGTTGATGCCGGCGGCGCGGGCGCGGCGCGGGTCGCGGTGCGGGCCGTCCTGCAGGTTCTGCTCCTGGGTGTAGGCGTGCACCGTGGTCATGAAGCCGTGCTCGATGCCGGCGAGCTCGTCGAGCACCGCGGCGAGTGGGGCGAGCGCATTCGTGGTGCAGGATGCGTTCGAGACGATGGTGTGCACGGCCGGGTCGTAGGCATCCGTGTTCACGCCGTAGGCCAGCGTGACGTCGGCGCCGTCGGCGGGGGCGCTCACGAGCACCTTCTTCGCGCCGGCCGCGAGGTGGGCGCGGGCGGCCTCGGCGTTCGTGAACCGGCCGGTGGATTCGAGCACGATGTCGACCGCGAGCTCGGCCCAGGGCAGCTGGGCGGGGTCGCGTTCAGCGAGCACGCGGATGCGCCGGCCGTCGACCACGAGCGTGTCGCCGTCGACCGACACGGGGCGGCCGAGGCGACCCGCGGTGGAGTCGAAGGCGAGCAGGCGCGCGAGGGCGGCGGGGTCGGCGAGGTCGTTCACGGCGACCACCTCGAGGGTGCTGTCGCGCTCCAGCAGGGCGCGGAGGGCGTTGCGGCCGATGCGGCCGAATCCGTTGATGGCGATGCGAGTCATGGGGGCGTTTCCTTTCCGTCCATCACCCTCTCGCTGAGCGCCCGGCCCCGCCAGTGGCGTGAACGCCAGGTCTCGCAAGCATCGCGCCACCCCCGCGCCACCTCCTCGCGAGGCGGTCATTCGCCGTGCGCGAAGGTGCGACGGTAGTCGCTGGGGGAGGTGCCGAGGATGGTGTGGAAGTGCAGGCGGAGGTTCGCGCTCGTGCCGAGGCCCACATCCGTCGCGATCTGCTCGATGCTGTGCTCCGACCGCTCGAGCAGCTCGCGCGCCAGGTCGACGCGGGCGCGCAGCACCCACTGCATCGGCGTGTAGCCGGTGTCGTCGACGAACCGGCGCGAGAAGGTGCGCGGCGACACCGCCGCCTGCCGCGCCAGCACCTCGAGCGTCAGCGGCTCGGCCAGGTGCGCGAGCGCCCACTCCCGCACCGCGGCGAAGCGCTCGCCGAGCGCTTCGGGCACGCTGCGCGGCACGTACTGCGCCTGGCCGCCGCTGCGGTAAGGAGCTGCCACGAGCCGGCGCGCGGTGTGGTTCGAGGCGGCCACCCCGAGGTCGCGGCGCAGGATGTGCAGGCACAGGTCGAGGCCCGACGCGGCGCCGGCGGAGGTGAGCACGCTGCCCTCGTCGACGAAGAGCACGTTCTCGTCGACCCGCACGAGCGGGTACTGCGCCGCGAGCGCCTGCGTGTAGTGCCAGTGCGTGGTGGCGCGCTTGCCGTCGAGGAGCCCGGTCGCGGCGAGCGCGAAGGCGCCGGTGGAGATGGCGGCGAGGCGAGCGCCGCGGGCGTGGGCGGCTCGCAGGGCGTCGACCACGTCGGATGCCGGTGCCTCGCGGTCGGGGTGCCGGTAGCCCGGCACGAACACCGTCTCGGCCCAGTCGAGCGCCTCGAGCCCGTCGGCGACGTGGTACGAGAGCCCGTCGCCGCCCGAGACGAGTCCGGGCGCCGCCCCGCACACCCGCACCTCGTACGGCATGCTCGCCCGGGTGCTGAACACCTGCGCCGGAATCCCCACGTCGAGCGGCTTCGCCCCGGGCAGCACCAGCACGGCCACCCGCCGCAGCGCATCCTCACTCACGCGCCCACGTTACCGCCGCATTGCGCCACCTCGCGGGGTGGCATGAATGTGCGACCCCGCGAGCCTGGAGGGACGGTTTGCGCTACCGCGCGAGGCTCAGGCCCACTTGCGCACGGCCCAGCGCTCGAAGAGGGCGAGGATGGAGTCGGTGAGCTTGCCGAGCACGGCGAGCAGGATGATCGCGAGGAAGATGCGGTCGATGCGCCCGTTGTTCCCCGAATCCGACAGCAGGAAGCCGAGCCCCATCGAGGCGGCGATCAGCTCGGCGGCCACGAGGAACAGCCACGCCTGGGCGAGCGCGAGGCGGAGGCCCGAGGCCACCGACGGGATGACCGCCGGCAGCTGCACGGTGAAGAACAGCCGCACCCCCCGGTAGCCGAACGCCCGCCCGGCCTCGACCAGCTGGCGGTCGACGTGCCGCAGTGCAGCCGCGACGGTGGTGTACACGGGGAAGAACGCGCCGATGGTGATGAGGATGATCTTCGACTCCTCACCGATCTTGAACCACAGGATGAGGAGGGGCACCCAGGCCAGCGACGGCACCGCGCGGATGGCCCCGAGGGTCGGGGCGAGCAGGATGTCGGCGAACCGCGACAGCCCCACCACCGCACCGAGCGCGAGCCCCAGGGCGGCGCCGATGAGGAAGCCGATGATCACGCGCTGCGTGGAGATGGCGATGTACTGACCCAGCAGTCCGCGCTGGGCGAGGTCGACCGCGGCCTCCCACACCATCTGCGGCGACGGCACCTGCGAGGTGGGCACCAGTCCCGTGGTGGTGACGACCTGCCACACCACGAGGATCGCGAGCGGCAGCACGGCACCGCCGACCGCGACCACCCAGCGGCGGGTGCCCGTGCGGGGCGCCCGGCTGGGGGTCACGGCGACGGCGGGAGCGTTGCCGATCGCGATTCCCGTGGAGTCGGTCATCCGGATGCGTCCGCTCAGCCGATCGCCGACGGGTCGGCGGCCTTCGCGAAGGTGTCGTTCACCAGGGTGTCGAGGGCCGTGTCGATCGCGTCCTGCGAGGCGACGTCGCCGGTCTCGACGAAGAGCGGACCGATGGTGGTGAGCACCTTCACCTGCGCGTCGCCCGGAACGTTGTCGATGTCGAGGTTGGTGCGCTCGGTGATGACCTTCGTGGCGACGGCCGGGTCGAGCCCGGCGACATCCGCCAGGATCTTCGCGGTCTCGTCGGGGTTCTCCTCGGCCCAGGCGCGGGCGTGCTCGTAGGCGTTCACGACGGTCTGGGCCACGTCGGGCTTGTTCTTGATGAAGTCCTCGGTGGCGTTCAAGAAGCCGTAGCTGTTGAAGTCGACGTTGCGGTAGAGCAGCTGTGCGCCGGACTGCTCGGCGCCGGCCATGATCGGGTCGAGGCCCGCCCAGGCGTCGACCGACCCGTTCTGCAGGGCCGCCCAGCCGTCGGCGTGCTGCAGGTTCTGCACGGTGACGTCGTCGGCGGTGAGGCCGTTGGCCTCGAGTGCCTGGATGAGGAAGAAGTAGGGGTCGGTGCCCTTGGTGGCGGCGATCTGCTTGCCCTTGAGGTCGGCCACGTCCTTGATCGGCGAGCCGGCGGGCACGACGAGGGCCGACCATTCGGGCTGCGAGTAGATGTCGATCACCTGGATGGGCGAACCGTTCGAGCGGGCGAGCAGGGCCGCCGAACCGGCGGTCGAGCCGACGTCGATGGCGCCGGCGCGCAGGGCTTCGTTCGCCTTGTTGGAGCCGGCCGACTGCACCCAGTTGACCGTGATTCCCTGGGGAGCGAGCGCATCCTCGAGCCAGCCCTGGTCTTTGATGACGAGGCTCAGCGGGTTGTAGGTGGCGAAGTCGATGTTGAGGGTGCCTCCCTCGGTGACGACCTCGGCGCCGTCGGAGGCGGCGGGCGCGGCCGCGGCAGCGCCGGAGCCCTGGTTCTCGCCGGCGACGCAGCCGGAGAGGAGCAGCGCGGCCGCGGCGGCGGTCGCCGCGAGGGCGAGCGGGGCGATTCTGGTGCGGGTCATGGGTGTCCTTCGCTGTGTGCTGTGTGCTGTGTGCTGTGTGCTGTGTGCTGTGTGCTGTGGGAAGTGAGAACTGGGGCTGGGTGGGCGCTAGTGCGCCGAGTGCCGTTCGATGCCGAGGCCGCCGAGGAGCTGGGCGCGCAGTTCGGCGAGTTCCGCCGACCCGCGGTCGCGGGGCCGCTCGCCCGGAACGGTGATGACCTGACGGATGTCGTTGCCGGCCGTGCCCGGCGCATCCGGCGACCGGCCGAGGAGGATCACCCGGTCGGCCAGCTGCAGCGCTTCGTCGACGTCGTGCGTGACGAGCAGCACGGTGGTGGGTGCGGCAGCGTGCACGTCGAGCAGCAGGTCCTGCATCTTCAGGCGGGTGAGCGCATCCAGGGCGCCGAACGGCTCGTCGAGCAGGAGCACGCCGGGGTTGCGGGCGAGGGCGCGGGCGAGCGAGGTGCGCTGGGCCATGCCGCCGGAGATCTGCCGCGGGGTGTGCTGGGAGAAGTTCGCGAGGCCGACCAGCGACACGAGTTCGGCCACGATCTCGCGGCCCTCCGCGCGCGGCACGCCGCGGGGGAGTCCGAGGGCGACGTTGTGCTCGAGGGTGCGCCAGGGCAGCAGCCGCGGTTCCTGGAAGCCGATGGCGCAGCGCGGGTCGAACTCGGAGACGGGCGCGCCGTCGATCGCGACGGAGCCCGTGCTGGGCCGGTCGAGGCCGCCGACGATGCGCAGCAGGGTCGACTTGCCGCAGCCCGAGGGGCCGAGCACGGCGACGATCTCGCCCGGCTCGATGCGCAGCGAGACGTCCTGCAGCACCGGGCCGGCGGCGGTCGCGCCGCGGCGTCGGGGTGCCGCGAAGGCGCGGCCGAGCCCCGCGAACTCCACCCCGAAAGCGCGCTGGCCGACGTGGCCGGGATGCGCGGTCACGGGCGCCTGGGTGAGAACCACGATCCCCCTCGTCTCCGGATGTCTGCCTGCCACCGTATTGGCGGCCGACGGGGGAGGTCACATCGGAGCGTTACGGAACGTAACATTGCGCCCGGGTGAGAATGGAGGGATGAACTCCTTCACGCTCCCGCAGACCGATCTCCGCGCATCCGACGTCATTCTGGGGCTGATGCGCATCTCGCCGCTCGGCGACGAGGAGATCCGCACGCTCGTCGGCGCCGCCCGCGACGCCGGGGTGAACGTGTTCGACCACGCCGACATCTACGGCGACGTGCGGCACGGCTGCGAGGTGCGCTTCGGCGAGGCGGTGCGGTTCAGCCCGGCGGAGCGGGAACAGGTGGTCATTCAGAGCAAGGTGGGCATCCGGCCCGGGTACTTCGACTTCTCGAAGGAGCACATCCTCGCCACCGTCGACGAGTCGCTCGCCGCGCTCCGGACCGGGCACCTCGACCTGCTGCTCCTGCACCGCCCCGACACGCTGGTCGAACCCGACGAGGTCGCCGCGGCGTTCGACGAGTTGCAGGCGGCGGGCAAGGTCACGAACTTCGGCGTCTCGAACCACACCCCCGGCCAGATCGAGCTGCTGAAGCGTTCCGTGCGGCAGCCGCTCGTGGTGAATCAGGTGCAGCTGAGCATCACGCACGCGCCGCTCATCGCCGCGGGTGTGGCGGCGAACATGGGCGGGCTCGACCAGTCGATCGACCGCGACAACGGCATCCTCGATCACGCGCGGTTGAACGACATCACGCTGCAGGCCTGGTCGCCGTTCCAGAAGGGCTTCTTCGACGGCGTCTTCCTCGGCGACCGCGAGCACTACGCCGAGCTGAACGACGTGATCGACGAGCTGGCGGATGCCTACGGTGTCACGCCGACGGGCATCGCGGTCGCGTGGATCACCCGGCACCCGGCCCGCATGCAGGTCGTGCTCGGCACCACGAACCCGCAGCGGGTCGCCGACTCCGCCGCGGGCTCCGACGTGCGCCTCACCCGCGAGGAGTGGTACCGCCTCTTCCGCGCCGCCGGCCACACCCTCCCGTAACGCGCCCGCCCGCGCGAGCGTAGCTTCGTGGCGGAACGCACCGGGCGGCTAGTCTGGTCTCGATGAGCAAGAGATCGCCCTGGTTCCGGTTCGTGTGGATCGCACCCGCGCTCGTCGTGCTCCTGTTCGCCGTGGTGCTCGTGGCCATGGCCATCCGTTCGTCGGACGCAGGGCAGCAGTTCCTCGCCGACTACCCCGGCACGACCGCGCTGCCCGACGGTGCGCCGGTCGGCATCCCGGCGTGGGTGGGGTGGCAGCACTTCCTCAACGCCTTCTTCCTGCTGTTCATCGTGCGCACCGGCTGGGTGATCCGGCAGGGCGTGCGGCCCTCGGCGTTCTGGACGCGGAAGAACGACGGCCGCCTCCGCACGAAGAACCCGCCGGTGCGGATCGGGTTGCCGCTCTGGTTCCATCTCTCGGTCGACGCGCTCTGGGTGCTGAACGGCGTGGTGTTCGTGGTGCTGCTGTTCAGCACCGGGCAGTGGCTGCGCATCGTGCCCACCAGCTGGGAGGTCGTGCCGAACGCCCTCTCGGCCGGACTGCAGTACGCGTCGCTGCGCTGGCCGGTCGAGGACGCCTGGGCGAACTACAACAGCCTGCAGCTGCTCAGCTACTTCGCCACGGTCTTCGTGGCGGCACCGCTCGCGCTCGTGACGGGCATCCGTATCGCCCCGGGGCTGGCGACCCGGCTGCGGCCGCTGGATCGCGTCTTTCCCACGAAGGTCGCGCGGGTCATCCACTTCGTGGTGATGATCTACTTCGTGGCGTTCACCGTGGTGCACGTCACCCTGGTGCTCGCCACGGGAGCGCTGGAGAACCTCGGCGTCATGTACGCCGCGAGCGACGACGCGGGCTGGGCCGGGTTCTGGATCTTCGCCGCCTCGCTCGTGGTGATGGCGGCCGGTTGGATCGCTGCCCGCCCGGCGGTGCTCATCGCGATCGCGGGGCGCACGGGGACGGTGCGGGTGATGCCCGCCCCGCCGCCGCGCGCCACGCCCAAGGCCTAAGCCGGCCGCGCCGAGCCGTCGCGCCCGAGCGTCGTCGTCGTCGTCGTCGTGGTCGGCTGCGGCATCGGCACGGGGACCTCGCGGAGGCCGCCCGCCGCGTCGAGCTCGAGCACGCGGTCGAGCCCCAGCGCCCCGAGGAACGCGTCGTCGTGGCTGACCACGAGCAGGGCGCCGCGATACCCCTGCAGCGCCTCGACGAGTTGCTCGACGCTCTGGATGTCGAGGTTGTTCGTGGGCTCGTCGAACACCAGCAGCTGAGCGGGCGGGTCGGCCAGCAGCACCCGGGCGAGGTGCACCCGGAAGCGCTCGCCGCCCGACAACGTCCGCACCGGCCGGTTCACCGTGTCGCCGCGGAGCAGCAGCCGCGCGAGCTGGTTGCGGATCTCGCCCGCCGGCACCCGCGGTGCCGCAGCCTGCACGTTCGTCAGGGTGCTCGCATCCTCGTCCAGCCCGTCGAGGCGCTGGGTGAGCACCCCCACCCGATCGGTGAGCAGCCGTCCGCCTGCGCGGCCGGGTTCCGGCGGGGTGCCGCCCAGCAGTGCCCGCAGCAGCCGTGGTCTTTGCCACACCGTTGGGGCCAACGATCGCGACGCGTTCCGGCCCCTGCAGCAC
>BADC01000634.1 GCA_000333435.1 Corynebacterium-like bacterium B27
GAGTTGACCCCAGGGATGAACCCGCGATCACCATCGCATCCGACGACGCCACCATCGAGGAAGCCTCGGCGAACTTCTCGGTGGGGATGAATTCGCCGAAGAAGACCACATCGGGCTTCAGGGTGCCGCCGCACACCGTGCAGGCCGGCACCACGAACGATTCGTACTCGGCCACATCGGCGTCGCCGTCAGGCGCCATCCGCACCAGCGCGGGCTCGGTGAGCCCGGGGTTCTCGGCGTTGATGCGCTCGGCGATGCCGGCGCGCGCATAGCTCTGCCCGCAGCGGAGACACGTGACGCGGTCCATCGAGCCGTGCAGGTCGACCAGGTGCTTCGTGCCCGCGCGGGCGTGCAGGCCGTCGACGTTCTGGGTGACGACACCGGTGACGAGGCGTGCGTCTTCGAGCTCCGCGAGGATGCGGTGGCCTTCGTTCGGGCGGGCGGCATCGAACATCCGCCAGCCCAGGTGGCTGCCGGCCCAGTAACGCTTGCGGAACGACTCGGAGCCGAGGAACTGGTCGAAGGTCATCGGGTTGCGCACCGGCGCACCCTCGCCGCGGTAGTCGGGGATGCCCGAATCGGTGCTCACGCCGGCACCGGTGAGCACGACGATCCGCTTGCCCCGCAGCACCTCGACGGCCTCGTCGATGGCGCGACTCACCGACGTCTCGGCTGACGAGGCTTCCGACGACACGAGCGGAACCATGGGACCTCCTCGGCGGCGCGAACGATCCGCGCACCATGAGTCTAAACAGCGAAGTTTTCCGGATTGTTTCCAGCCTGGCAGAGTTGACCGTGAAGCCACGACAGAAGGGGCGCCGTGCCCGTCATCCACATCGACTCGCTCGAGAACCCCGCACTCGCCGACTACGCCGGGCTCACCGACGTCGCGATGCGCCGCCTGCTGGAGCCGGCGGGCGGACTGTACCTCGCAGAATCGAGCAAGGTCATCGAGCGGGCCATCGCCGCGGGACACCGGCCGCGCTCCGTGCTGTTGCAGGAGAAGTGGCTGGCCGACCTGAGCTGGGTGACCGAGCGATTCCCCGACGTGCCCGTCTTCGTGGCCGATGACGCCCTGCTCGAGCAGCTGACGGGCTTCGCCATGCACCGCGGGGCGCTCGCCTCGATGCACCGGCCGGTGCTGCCGGAACCGGCCGACCTCCTCCGCGGTGCACGCACGGTCGTGGTGCTCGAGGACATCGTCGACCACACCAACGTGGGCGCCGCCTTCCGTGCCGCGGCGGGGCTCGGCGCCGACGCGGTGCTGATCAGCCCGCGCTGCGCCGATCCGCTCTACCGCCGCAGCGTGCGGGTGAGCATGGGCACCGTGTTGCAGGTGCCATGGACGCGGATCGGGGAGTGGCAGGTCGCGGCGCCGCTCCTGCACGAGGCCGGCTTCACGATCGCGGCGCTCGCCCTCGGGCCCGACTCGGTGCCGCTGCCCGAGTTCACGGCCGCGCGTCCCGAGCGGGTCGCGATCGTGCTCGGCACCGAGGGCGACGGGCTCAGCCGTCGCGCGCTCGCCGCCGCCGATGTGCGGGTCGAGATCCCGATGCTGCACGGCGTCGACTCGCTCAACGTCGCCTCGGCCGGCGCCGTTGCGCTCTACGCGTTGCAGTTCATGGCACAGCACTGACCGTCCACTATGCTCTGGCGTACCGCACCAAGGGAGGTCCGCCATGAGTGAGAAGACCACTGCTCCGGCCGCGTCGGCTCCGCCGACGTCGGGCAAGGGATTGGCGGCCGGAACCCTCGGTCTGTTCGGGTCGACGGTCATCGGCCTGGCCTCCACGGCGCCCGTCTACTCGCTGGCCGCGACGATCGGATTCGTGGTCCTCGCGGTAGGAGCGCAGGCGCCGATCGCGATGGTGCTCGCGTTCATCCCGATGTTCCTCACGGCGTTCGCCTATCGCGAGCTCAACCGCGCGGTGCCGGACTGCGGCACCACTTTCACCTGGGGCACGAAGGCCTTCGGCCCGGTGGTCGGCTGGCTCGGCGGCTGGGGCGTCGCGGTGGCCGGCATCATCGTGCTGGCGAACCTCGCCCAGATCGGCAGCAAGTACCTGTGGCTGCTCACCAACAACCCCGACCTCTACGACAACGTGCCGCTCGTGACCGCCACCGGAGTCGTGTTCATCGCCGTCATGACGTTCGTGAGCGTGCGGGGGCTCGAGATCGGCGAGAAGCTGCAGAACGTGCTGCTGGGCATCCAGTACCTCGCGCTCGCACTCTTCGTGGGCATCGCCCTGTGGAACGTGTTCGCCGGGACGGCACCCGCGGGCTCCACCCTGCCCCAGGCCGATTGGTTCAACCCGTTCGCGTTCACCTCGCTCTCGGGGTTCACCGAGGCCATCCTGCTGTGCCTGTTCATCTACTGGGGCTGGGACACCTGCCTCGCCCTCAACGAGGAGACGAAAGACCCCGAGCGCACGCCCGGCCGCGCCGCGGTGCTCTCGACGGTCATCCTGCTCATCACCTACGTCGCGGTGACGGTGGCGGCCATGGCCTACGCGGGCCTCGGCACGACCGGCATGGGGCTCGGCAACGAGGCCAACGCCGAAGACGTCTTCTTCGCGCTGAAGGATGCGCTGTTCGGCCCGTTCGCGTGGCTGCTGGTGATCGCGGTGTGCGTCTCGGCCGTCTCGTCGACGCAGACCACCATCCTGCCCACCGCGCGCGGCACGCTCGCCATGGCGACCTACCGGGCGCTGCCGGCGGCGTTCGGGCGCATCCACCCGAAGTTCCGCACCCCGCGCTTCGCGACGATCTTCATGAGCGTGGTGGCGATCGCGTTCTACATCGGCATGACGCTCGTGAGCGAGAACATCCTCTCCGACACCATCCTCTCGCTCGGCCTCGCCATCGCGTTCTACTACGCCATCACGAGCTACTCGTGCGTCTGGTACTTCCGCCGCGAGATCTTCACGAGCCCCCGCAACTTCTTCTTCAAGGGGCTGTTCCCCCTGCTCGGCGGGCTGATGCTGACGGCGGCGTTCATCCAGTCGGCCATCGACATGTACGACCCCGAGTACGGCTACACGGTCATCTGGGGCATCGGCGGCGTGTTCGTGATCGGCATCGGCTCGCTCGCCGTCGGCGCAGTGCTCATGGTGGTGTGGTTCTTCTTCCCCGGCTCCAAGCCGTTCTTCCGCGGCGAGAGCCTCAACCGTTCCACCGCCGTGCTGGTGCCCGACGAGGAGTTGGTGGTGCCGCGCTCGGTCGACGGCGGCCTCATGAAGTGACCGCCTAAGATGGCGGGGTGAGTCCGACCCGTGCGCAATACCGGCGCCGGCGCATCGTGGTGGGCTCGGTGCTCGTGCTCCTGGCGCTCGTCGGCACCTACCTGCCGGTCGCCCTGTTGGCCCCGGTTCCCGCCGCGACCGCGGTGCTGACGGATGCGCCCGCCGTGTCGTCGGCACCCGTCACCCTCGCGGCACCGAACGGGGGCAGCAGCGCCATCGGCATCGCCACGGCACCGGGGGAGGTGACCACCCTCGGCACCAGTGGCACTGCGGATGCGGTGCCGATCGCCAGCATCACGAAGGCGGTCACGGCGCTCGTGGTGCTCGACGCGAAGCCCATCCCCGAGGGCGGCGACGGGCCCGACATCGCCATCACGGATGCGGACGCGGCCATCCTCCAGGCGACGATCGCCGAGAACGGCTCGTGGGCATCCGTCTATCCCGGCCAGGTGCTCTCGGAGCGCCAGGTGATCGAGATCATGATGCTCGAGTCGGCCAACAACTACAGCGTCACCCTGACGAACTGGGCCTTCGGCGGCACGGATGCCTACCTCGCGGCGGCCGCCGCGTGGCTCGCCACGCAGGGGCTCACCGGCACGACCGTGGTCGACACGTCAGGCCTCGACCCGGGCAGCCGCAGCACGACGCATGACCTGCAGCGGATCGCGTCGCTCGTGCTCGCCGACCCCGTGCTCGGCGCCATCGTCAGGACGGCGACCGACCAGGTGCCTGAGCTCGGCGAGATCGAGAACACGAACACATTGATCGGCACGGCCGGAATCGACGGGGTGAAGACCGGCACCACCGACGAAGCCGGGTTCTGCCTGCTGTTCTCGGCGTCGGTGGTGGCGGGGACGGGCGCCGATGCGCCGACCGTGCAACTGGTGGGCGTGGTGCTCGGTGCGCCGGGGGAGGATGCGCTGCACGCGGCCGTGCTGGCGCTGCTGCAGAGCGCGCAGAGCGGCTTCCAGGCGCTCCCCATCGTCACGGCGGGCGACGTTCTGGGCCGGTACACGACGCCGTGGGGTGCGGCTGCCGACATCGTGGCCGGCGGCTCGCTCAGCGAGACCGTGTGGTCGCAGACGTCGGTCGCGCGCGACGCGACGGCGCGGGACGTGTCGGACGGCGCATCCGGAACCGAGGTCGGCACCGCACGCTACACGGTGACCGGCACCACACTGGGTGGTGGCGAGCTCACCGTTCCGCTCGTTCTCGCGGCGGAGCTCGACGGCCCCGATGTGTGGTGGCGTCTCACCCACCCCTTCCGCTGACGCGCCCGGCCCGCTCGCCGACCCGTCACGTGTGGTGGGTTCGAGCGACCCATTCCCACCACAACTGGCGGGTCGGCGCCGGGGTCACTCCCGGGGCGCATCCTTCGCGACGAAGACGGGCTCGGGGGTGGGGCGCTTCGGGGCGACGCCGTCGCCCGAGGAGCGGTGGGTGATGCGGCGGATGACCCACGGCACGAGGTGTACGCGGGCCCAGACCAGGTCTTCGGCGCGCGCCTGGCGCCAGCTGGCGCGGGGGAGCGGCTCGGGTTCGCCCGGCTGGAGGTCGTTGTCGACGTTCAGCGCTGCCAGCACGCGCCGCGCCACCTCGTGGTGGCCGAGGGCGTTGAGGTGCAGGCGGTCGTCGGCCCACATGCGCGGGTCTTGGATGGCCTTGAGGCCCCACTGGTCGGCCACGACGCAGTCATAGCGGTCGGCGATCACGCGCAGGTTCTCGTTGTAGATCGCCACCTTCCCGCGGATGCCGCGGAACACCGGGGTGAAGCTCGTGTCGACACCCGTGAAGATGACGATCGTGGCGTCGCTCTGCCGCAGCCGCCGGATGCCCACCTCGAACCGTGCGGCGATGTCGTCGGGGTCGGTGCCGGGCCGGATGACGTCGTTGCCGCCCGCCGAGATGGTGATGAGGTCGGGCTGGAGGGCGAGCGCCGGTTCGATCTGCTCGTCCACGATCTGCTGCAGCAGCCGCCCCCGGATGGCGAGGTTCGCGTACGAGAACTCCCCGTCGGCGGTCGCGGCGAGCGTCTCGGCCACCCGATCGGCCCAGCCGCGGTACCCGCCCGGGCTCGCCGGCTCCGGGTCGCCGATGCCTTCCGTGAACGAGTCGCCAAGCGCGACATACCGTCGCCAGGGGTGAGCCTCAGTCATGGTGTGATGCTCCTTCCGCGATCACCTCCAGCGTAACTCCGCCGAGCCCGCACGCCGGCGGTGACCGGCGCGGCGGAGGGTGAGGCCGCGAGGGATGGCGCGGAACGCGCCGACCAACCGGGGCCGTGCGCGATGCACGGGATGGGGCGGAACGCGCCGACCAACCGGGGCCGTGCGCGATGCACGGGATGGGGCGGAACGCGCCGACCAACCGGGGGCCGTACTCGACGACCCAGGGTGAGCGCGAGGCCGCGAAGCGACCTCACGCGAACATGTCGCGGAGCGCCGGGCAAGGACCGGCGCGACCGTCGGGGGCTGCGCGAAGCACAGCCCCCGACGCAGCCAGCAGAGTATCCTAGAACATCGTGACCAACCTGCCGCTGTTCGAACCCGCCCCCGGGACGAGCGCAGCAGGACACCTTCCGCCGTCGTTCCCGGGGCGTGCGCCGTGGGGCACGGCGGGGCGGTTGCGGGCCTGGCAGGAGGAGGCGCTCACCGCCTACTTCGAGCGTGAGCCGCGCGACTTCCTGGCGGCCGCGACCCCCGGCGCCGGCAAGACGACCTTCGCGCTCCGGCTCGCATCCGAGCTGCTGCATCGGCGCACGGTCGACCGGGTCATCGTCGTCGCCCCCACCGAGCACCTCAAGCGGCAGTGGGCGGATGCGGCCGACCGCGCCGGCGTGCGACTGAATCCCGGCTTCAAGAACAGCGAGTCCCGCTTCGGGCGGCACTTCCACGGTGTGGCGCTCACCTACGCGCAGGTCGCGGCGCGTCCGTTGCTGCACCGGGAGCTCACCGAGGGCGCGCAGACCCTCGTCATCCTCGACGAGGTGCACCACGGCGGCGACGCGCTCAGCTGGGGCGACGCGGTGCGCGAGGCGTTCGAACCGGCCACGCGGCGGCTCGCGCTCACCGGAACCCCCTTCCGCTCCGACACCTCGCCCATCCCGTTCGTGGAGTACCTGCCGGACGAGCACGGCATCCGCGTGTCGCGCAGCGACTACAGCTACGGCTACGGTCGCGCGCTGAAAGACGGCGTCGTGCGCCCGGTGCTCTTCATGGTCTACGCGGGCCACATGCGCTGGCGCACCAAGGCCGGCGACGAGATGGAAGCCCGCCTCGGCGAGGGCAACACGAAGGACATCACCTCGCAGGCCTGGCGCACAGCGCTCGACCCCAATGGCGAGTGGATCCCGCAGGTGCTGGGCGCGGCCGACAAACGGCTCACCGAGGTGCGCCAGGCGATCCCGGATGCGGGCGGGCTCGTGATCGCCACCGACCAGACCGTGGCGCGGGCGTACGCCGCCATCCTCGAGTCGATCTCGGGGGAGCCGGTGACCGTGGTGCTCTCCGACGAGAAGGAGGCGTCGGACCGCATCCAGCAGTTCTCGGAGTCGACGCGGCGCTGGATGGGTGGCGTG
>BADC01000633.1 GCA_000333435.1 Corynebacterium-like bacterium B27
TGCGACAGCGTCGAGACGACACCGCCGATGCACTTGTACGGCGTGTTCTGGTCGCCGCGGATGTGCGCTTCCGGCAGGGTATCCGGGGTGACGTTCTGGACGCCGCCCTGCTTGTCGATCTCGAACTTCAGCTTCTTCACGGCGCGATCGAGCAGCGACTTGGAGTCGACCTTCTCGATACCCCAGTAGACCTGGCAGTTGCC
>BADC01000632.1 GCA_000333435.1 Corynebacterium-like bacterium B27
ACCGGCTTCGTGACGTTCGCCTTGATGAAGTCGGCCGCGCGCTCCTCGGCGTCGCCGCCGATCTCGCCGATCATGACGATCGCCTTCGTCTCGGGGTCGGCCTCGAACGCCGCGAGTGCGTCGATGTGGGTGGTGCCGATGATGGGGTCGCCGCCGATGCCGATGGCGGTCGAGAATCCGAGGTCGCGCAGCTCGTACATCATCTGGTAGGTCAGGGTGCCCGACTTCGAGACCAGCCCGATCGGGCCCTTGCCCGTGATGTTCGCCGGGGTGATGCCCACGAGCGACTCGCCGGGCGTGATGATGCCGGGGCAGTTCGGCCCGATGATGCGGGTCTTGTTGCCCTTGGCCTTGGCGTAGGCCCAGGCCTCGGCCGAGTCCTGCACCGGGATGCCCTCGGTGATCACGACGAGCAGCGGGATCTCGGAGTCGATCGCCTCGACGATCGCGTCCTTCGAGAACGCCGGCGGCACGAACGCGATCGACACGTCGGCGCCCGTGGCCTCGATGGCCTCCTTCACCGTGCCGAACACGGGCAGCTCGACCGCGTTGCCGTCCTTGTCGGTGTGGCTCACGGTGGTGCCGGCCTTGCGGGCGTTGACACCGCCGACGACCTGGGTGCCGGCCTTCAGCATGAGGGCGGTGTGCTTGGTGCCCTCACCGCCGGTGATGCCCTGCACGATGACCTTGGAGTCCTTGTTCAGAAAAATCGACATAGCTCTTCGTCCTCTACTTACTTCGCGCTCGCGGCGGCGGCCAGCTCGGCGGCCTTGTCGGCGCCCTCGTCCATCGTCGATGCCAGGGTGACCAGCGGGTGGGCGGCCTCACGCAGAATGGCGCGACCCTCCTCCACCCGGTTGCCGTCGAGGCGCACCACGAGCGGCTTCGATGCGGTGTCGCCCAGGATCCCCAGGGCGGCCACGATGCCGTTGGCGACCGCGTCGCACGCGGTGATGCCGCCGAACACGTTGACGAACACGCTCTTGACCTGCTCGTCGCCGAGGATCACGTCGAGGCCGTTGGCCATCACCTCGGCGGATGCTCCGCCGCCGATGTCGAGGAAGTTCGCCGGCTTCACGCCGCCGTGCTTCTCGCCGGCGTAGGCGACGACGTCGAGGGTCGACATGACGAGTCCGGCGCCGTTGCCGATGATGCCGACCTCGCCGTCGAGCTTCACGTAGTTGAGGTCGTTCTTCTTGGCCTTCGCCTCGAGCGGATCGGCGGCGTCGGCGTCTTCGAGCGCCTCGTGGTTCGGGTGACGGAAGCCGGCGTTCTCATCGAGACTCACCTTGCCGTCGAGGGCGATGATGTCGCCCTCTTCGGTCAGCACCAGCGGGTTGACCTCGACGAGCGTCGCGTCCTCGCCCTTGTAGACCTCCCAGAGCTTCACGAAGACGGGGGCGACCTTCTCGATCAGTTCCTCCGGGAACTTCGCGTCCTTCGCGATCTGCGTCGCGGTGTCGAGGTCGATGCCCGCGATCGGGTCGACCTCGATGCGGGCGAGCGCCTCGGGCCGCTCGACGGCGAGCTGCTCGATCTCCATGCCGCCCTCGTAGCTCGTCAGTGAGAGGTAGGAGCGGTTGGCCCGGTCGAGCAGCACCGAGAAGTAGAACTCCTGCGCGATGCGAGCGCCACCGGCGACCATCACGCGCTTGACGACGTGGCCCTTGATGTCGAGTCCCAGGATGCTCTGCGCCGCCTCGTACGCGGCCTCCGGGTCTTTGGCGACCTTCACGCCGCCCGCCTTGCCGCGGCCGCCGACCTTCACCTGGGCCTTCACCACGGTGACCCCGCCGAGCTTCTCGGCCGCTGCCTTGACCTCGTCAGGCGTGTCGGCGATGATTCCCGGCAGCACCGGCACACCGTAGCTCTCGAACAGGTCTCGGGCTTGGTACTCGAATAGATCCACGCTGGACTTCCAATCGCATTCTTCTCGTCGCCCCATGTGGTCGGGGCACATGACTCAAGGCTCGACGAAGAGAAGGTTCCCCTTCATCGCTCCGGACACCATCTAGAACTCTACCCCCGCGCCAGGGGCCGTCTCGTCCTCCCCAACCGGGCCTCGAGACTCCCGTTTCCACAGATTCCCGGGCAGCGGCCCCGAGCGGATGCCCGCCCTTCACCCTGGGTTCATGAACCGATTCCCCCGCGCCATCCTCGCCGCCCTGTTGAGCCTTTTCGCCGTCTCTCTCGCCCTCGCCGGAGGGGTGTCCGCCCGGGCGGTGCAAGCCGTCGCCCACGGCCAAGGGGTGCTGTGGCGGGTCGATCACACCTCGTGGCTCGGCAACTACGAGCTCGACGACGGCAACCACGGGTACTGCATCGATGTGGCGAGGCCGGCACCGCACGCCGCCGACTTCGACTACGTCGACGGCGCGGCGGCGGGCTGGTTCTCGGCCGACGACTCGGCGCGACTGGCCTTCATCTCCCGCAACTGGGGTGCGCCGGGCGATCCGCTGACGGCAGCGGCGGCACAGCTCGCGGTGTGGAGCATCACCGGGCTGGCCGGGCACGATCAGGCGTACTTCGCCCAGCGGGCGAACGACGACGCCGACGCGGTGCTCGCGACTGCCGACCACATGCTGGGGCTCGCCAACGGGCCGTCCGGAGCGTCGCGCGGGGCGACCGCCTCGGTGGCCCTCGATCTCGACGGCGCGAGCGGCACGGTGGTGTCCCAGCTCACCGTCGACTACCTGGCCGGGGCGAAGACTCTCCCGCCGGCATCCTTCCGGGGGCGCGTCGCGCTGCACGGGGCCACGTTCGACGACGGCACGCGCACGGCGATGGTGGGCAACGGCGTGGTCACGCGCATCCACCCCGAGCAATCGGGGGCGACCGAGGAGGTATCGGTCACGGTCGAGTACGTCGACCTGCCGTTCGGGCCCGGGTTCCGGCTCGGCCGCAACACCGGCGACAGCCAGAACCTGCTCGTCACGAATCCCTACCCCACGTCGGCGCGGGCGGCGGATGCGCGCACCGCACCCACCGGGCTGCCCTTCCGGCCGCGGGTGCAGACGGTCACGAGCGCGCCGGTCGCCGAGCCCGGCGTGAGCATCACCGACTTCCTCG
>BADC01000631.1 GCA_000333435.1 Corynebacterium-like bacterium B27
GACGGATGCGCTGCCCGCCTTTGTGGCCGCCTCGGAGCCGCCCTGGCGCGGTCTGTCGCTCACCATGCCGCTGAAGGAGACCATCCTCGGTGATCTCGACTCGATCGACGCATTCGGCGCGGCCACGGGCGCAGTCAACACCGTGCTGGTGACCTTCGGCGACGGCCGGCGCCGGCTCGACGGGTTCAACACCGACGTGTACGGCATCCGCGAGGCGCTCAGCCGTGCCGGCATCGCCACCTCCCGCCGTACGGCCGTGATCGGCGGGGGAGCGACCGCCAGGTCGGCCGTCGTGGCGGCCGCCCAGCTCGGTTGCGAGCACGTCGACATCGTGCTGCGCAGTCCCGCCAAAGCCGGCGACGTCGTCGAGGCGGCGCGGGTCGCGGGGGTCAGCTCCACGGTGACCGCGCTGCACGACCCGGCACTGGCCGCGCTCGAACCCGACCTCACCATCAGCACGCTGCCGGGTGGTGTCGGCGTCTCGGCGAACTTCCTCGGCACCACGCTCGCCGCCTCGTCGGCGCTGCTCGACGTGGCCTACCATCCGTGGCCGAGCGAACTCGCCGCGGTGTGGGAGGGGCAGGGAAACGTCGCCGTGCCGGGTCTCGCGATGCTCGTGCATCAGGCGGTGGCGCAGATCCGCGTCTTCCTGCGGGGCGACCCCCTCGTGCCGCTCGACGACGAGGAGCGCATCACCGCCGCCCTGCTCGACGCCGTGGGCCTGGATGCCGCCGGGCGCGTGATCCCCGCGCCCTAGCGGTGGGAAGTCCCTGCGCCTCAGCTGTGGGAAGATCGTAATCATGCTTCGTTGGCTCACAGCCGGCGAGTCCCACGGTCAAGAACTCATCGCGATCATCGAAGGACTCCCGTCCGGCATCCCGGTTACCCTCGATCGACTGCGGGCGGATCTCGCCCGCCGCAAGCTCGGCTACGGCCGCGGGGCGCGGATGAAGTTCGAGCAGGACGAACTGGCGATGACCGGCGGCGTGGTGCACGGCCGCACCCTCGGCAGCCCGGTCGCGGTTCGCATCGGCAACACCGAATGGCCCAAGTGGACCGAGGTGATGGGCGTCGACCCGCTCGAAGAAGAACTCAAGGGCACCGGCCGCAGCGCGCCCCTGACCCGGCCGCGGCCCGGGCACGCCGACCTGGTGGGCATGCAGAAGTACGACTTCGACGAGGCCCGGCCCATCCTCGAGCGGGCCAGCGCCCGCGAGACCGCCGCGCGCGTGGCGCTCGGCGCCGTCGCGAAGGCCTTCCTCGCCGAGCTCGGCATCGAGCTGGTGAGCCACACCCTCGCCATCGGTCCGGTGCGCGTGCCGGACGGCTCGCCGCTGCCCCGGCCGGCCGACGTCGATGCGCTCGACGCCGACCCGGTGCGCTGCTGGGATGCGGCGACGAGCGCCCTCATGGTGGCCGAGATCGATGACGCCCACAAGGAGGGCGACACCCTCGGCGGCGTCGTCGAGGTGCTCGCCTACGGGCTGCCGCCGGGACTCGGCTCGCACGTGCACTGGGACCGCCGGCTCGACTCGCAGCTCGCGGCCGCGCTGATGGGCATCCAGGCGATCAAGGGCGTGGAGGTCGGCGACGGCTTCGAGACCACGCGTCGCCGTGGCTCGGCGGCGCACGACGAGCTCTACCGCGATGGCGACGAGATCACCCGGGCGTCGGATCGCGCCGGCGGCACCGAGGGGGGCATGTCCACCGGCACCGTGCTGCGCGTGCGCGCCGGCATGAAACCGATCGCCACCGTTCCGCACGCTCTGCACACCATCGACGTCGCGACCGGCGAGGAGGCACCGGCCCACCACCAGCGCTCCGACGTCTGCGCGGTGCCGGCCGCCGGCGTCGTGGCCGAGGCCATGACGGCGCTCGTGCTCGCGAACGCGGTGCTCGAGAAGTTCGGTGGCGATTCGGTGGGGGAGACGCGCCGCAACCTCGAGTCGTACCTGGCCGCCATCCCCGAGGCGCTCCGGACGGACATCGCGCGCCCGTGACCCTCGTTCTGATCGGGCCACCCGCCTCCGGCAAGACGCGCATCGGCAAGCGGATCGCGCGCACCCTCGGCGTCGCTTTCGTCGACACCGACCAGCTCATCGTCGAGGGCCACGGACCCATCCCCGACATCTTCGCCACGCACGGCGAGCCCCACTTCCGTTCGCTCGAGCGCGCCGAGGTGGTGCGCGCACTCGGCACCGACGCCGTGGTGTCGTTCGGCGGCGGCGCCGTGCTCGATCCCGAGACGCAGCGCGACCTCCGCGACCACTCGGTCGTGCTGCTCACCGTGCAGCCGCACGCCGTGGCGGCCCGGCTCGGCAACGGCAAGCGCCCGCTCGTGCCCGACATCGAGTCGTGGATCGCGCTCTACGAGCGCCGGCGCGACCTCTACGAACGCCTTGCCGACCACACGGTCGACACGACCGACCGGCCGACCGACCAGATCGCGGCGGAGATCGCCGAGTGGTTCCGCGACCGCAGCAGGAAAGCGAGCATCCGATGACCGAGGCCACCATCATCCCGGTCACGGGGGAGACCGCGTACGACATCGTGGTCGGCCGCGACGTGCTCGGCCGCATCCCGGACGGGCTCGGCCCGGGCGTCAAGAAGATCCTCGTCGTGCACCCGCCCACCCTCGCGGTGCTCGCGGCCGAGCTGCGCGAACAGCTCCTCGACCGCTACGAGGTGCTGTTGGCCGAGGTACCGGATGCGGAGGCCGGCAAACGCGTCGAGGTCGCGGCCTTCTGCTGGCAGGTGATGGGGCAGGCCGACTTCACCCGCAGCGACGCCGTGATCGGCTTCGGCGGCGGAGCGGTCACCGACCTGGCCGGGTTCGTCGCCGCCACCTGGCTCCGCGGCGTCACCCTCGTGCAGGTGCCGACGACGCTGCTCGGTGCGGTCGACGCATCCGTCGGCGGCAAGACCGGCATCAACACCAACGAGGGCAAG
>BADC01000630.1 GCA_000333435.1 Corynebacterium-like bacterium B27
TGCAGATCCAGGTCGAGGCCCTCGACCGTTCCGCCTCCTCTCCGACGTCACGCGGGTGCTCTCGGAGCACCACGTCAACATCCTCTCGGCCTCAGTGAACACCTCGAGCGACCGGTTGGCGCTCAGCCGTTTCGTGTTCGAGATGGGCGACACCACCCACCTCGACCGGGTGCTCAACGCGGTGCGCCGCATCGACGCGGTCTACGACGTGTACCGCGTCTCTGGCGGCTGATCCTCACCGAAGGAGCAGGTCGTCGCGCGCCTCAGCCCGACCGGAGCAGAGCGTCGACCTGCTCGAGGCGCTGCAGCGCGCGGTGCTTGTGCGGGAGATGAGGCACACGCTGCAGGTGATGCGCGCATTCCGCCACCGATGACTCCGCCGCAAGGAGCAGCGTCGTCACGCCGAGCAGCACCGCGCGGTCGAACAGCGGCTCGCAGCGCACCAGATCGACGGCGGTGCGCACGCGACTCGTGACCTGAACCGGGCCGGCCGCGACGATCTCGTCGTCGCCCAACAGGACCTGCCGCACCCGCCGTTCGACCGACGGCACGTCGCGGATGCGGTTCGACGACCGGATGCACAGCTGCACCGGCCGCGGGAATCTCGGCGTCGCGCCGTGCACCCATGCCGCCGACAGGCGTTCGACGACCAGCCGATCGGGCACCAGCGGCGCGATCGCCACACCTCGGAGCGCAGCCGACGGATGCACGTCGACCGCGCAGTACGAGCCCGCGAGTTCGCGGACCTCCCCGTCGAGCCGGGCGGCCCCGAGCTCAGCGCGGGGTAACTGGGACTGATCGAGAAGGAGCGGAAGCGTGGTCGTCATGCGCCCATGCTCGCAGCGTCACGGGTGCGTGAGCCGCGCCGACCGGAATCTGTGGAGAACTCAGTCGCCGGGGCTCGCTGGGGAGAACTCAGCCCAGCGCATCCAGCCACACCTTGCGGGCGTCGAGTGCCTCCTGCAGCTCCTTCACCTTCTTGGTGTCGCCCGCCGCGCCGGCATCGTCGATCTCGCGCTGCAGCTTCTCGATCGCGCCGGTGAGCTGCGAGGCGAGTCCCTCCGAGCGAGCCTTCTTCTCGGGGTTGTTGCGGCTCCAGTGCTCCTCGTCGAGTTTGCGCACGGCGGCCTCGACCTTGCGCAGGCGCTCCTCGATCGGCTTCACCTGGTCGCGCGGCACCTTGCCGATCTCGTCCCAGCGACGCTGGATGGAGATGAGGGCCTCGCGCGCCTTGGTGCGATCGGTCTCCTTGAGCAGCGGCTCGGCCTCGTCGAGCAGCGCCAGCTTCTGAGTGAGATTCTCGCCGAACTCCTGCTCGTCGCGGGCCACGACCTCGCTGCGCGCGGCGTAGAGCACGTCGCCGGCCGCCTTGAACCTGTCCCAGAGCGCGTCGTCGTACTTCTTACCCGCGCGGCCGGTCGCCTTCCACTCCGCGAGCAGGTCGCGGTAGGCCGGGATGCCGTCGGAGCCGCGAGGCGCGAGCGCCTCGGCGCGGTCAACCAGTTCCTGCTTGCGGTTGCGGGCGTCGCGGTGCACCTGATCGAGCTCGGCGAAGAAGGCTTTGCGCTGCGTCTCGAGCGAGGTGCGGGCCTCACGGAAGCGCTTCCACAGCTCCTGTGCCTCGTTGCGGGGCAGCCGCGGGCCCTCGTGCTGGTGCTTCTGCCAGCGCGCGAACAACTCGTCGATCTTGGCGGTGACCGACTTCCACTGCGCCTTCGCCGGGTCTTGGGCCGCGAGCGTCTCGATCTCCACCACGATGTCGGTGCGGTCACGAACCGCCTGCGCGACCTCGGCCTGCGCCTCGGCCGACTGCTTTCTCGGTGATCTCGCTCACCGTCGACGCGAGCGCCTCGAGTCGGGTGCGGAGCGCCTGCAGGTCGCCGACCGCGTTCGCGTTCTGCACCGACGCCGTCAGCGACGTGACGGCCTTCGCGATGTCGGCGGCGGGCGCCCCGCGCTTGGCGCGCTGCTCCAGCAGGGTCACCTGGCCGGCGAGGTCGGTGTACTTGCGCTCGAAGTAGGCGATGGCCTCTTCTTGCGTCCCGTCGGGGTACTGGCCGACAAGCCGCTCACCGTCTGCCTCGAGCACGTAGACGGAGCCGTCCTCGTCCACGCGCCCCCACGGGTGTTGATCACTTGCGGTCACGGAACCATCCTGTCGACGATGTCTGGAGTACGGCCACCAGCCTATTGCACCGGGCCTTGAGGGTTATTGAACTGTGACATTGGTGATGACGGCCGGCGCGGCCGGCTTGCCGTCACCCGATCCGTCGGCCGTGCCGGGCGCGATCACGCTCGACTTCAGCTGGTCGAGGCCGCTCGTCACCTGGCCGAGCACCGTGTACCCGCCCGCGGCGTCGGAGGGGATGGTGCTGTCGTCGTAGACGATGAAGAACTGGCTGCCCATGCTGTAGCCGTTGCCGCCCTGGCGGGCCATCGCGAGCGTGCCGGCGGGATAGACGTCGTCGGCGGGCGCGTTCTCGACCGGGCCGTAGCTGTAGCCCGGGCCGCCGGTGCCGGTCCCCTCCGGGTCGCCGCACTGCAGCACGAAGATGCCGCTCGTGGTGAGGCGGTGGCAGGAGGTGCCCGTGAAGAAGCCGTCCTGGGTCTGCGAGATGAACGCCGAAACGGCCTGCGGCGCGGCGGCGCCGTCGAGCGTGATGCCGAGCGGCACGTCGTTGATGGTGAGGGTGCCGGTCCAGTCCCGGCCCTCGGCGATGGTCGACGGCGGCACGTCGCCGGTGTTCTGGCCCTCGGCGGCCGGATCGTCGGCCGGCGCGGTGGGGGTGGCGCTCGGCGAGGCGACCGCGGAGCCCGGGCCGCCGCTGAAGTAGAACAGCTGGGCGGCGGTGACACCGGCGAGCAGGACGACCACGACCACGGCGGCGATCACGTTGTCGCGCACCCGGCGCCGCGTGCGCTCGTTGTGCGCCGTCTGCCGGGCCTGGTAGTCGCGCAGACGGCTGCGGGCTTCACGCGCGGCGCGCTCCTGATTGCTGGGTGCCACGGGTCCTCCATCGCTTCTCGATCGCCGGGCAGTGTCGGCCCATCACAGTACCCTAGACGTATGGCCATCCAGCAACCGGGACTGCACTCCGGAGCCGTCCCGCTCGCTGTGCGCATGCGCCCCCGCAGTCTCGACGAGGTGGCCGGTCAGCGCCATCTTCTGCGCCCCGGGTCGCCCCTCGTGAACCTCGCCTCCGACACCGGTGGCAGTTCGGGCAGCGTGTCGGTCATCCTGTGGGGCCCCCCTGGAACGGGCAAGACCACGCTCGCCCAGGCCATCGCGCACAGTTCGGGCCGCAAGTTCGTCGAGCTCTCGGCCGTCGCCGCGGGTGTGAAAGACGTGCGCCAGGTGATGGACGACGCGTTCCGCAACCGCGACCTCTACGGCCTCTCCACGGTGCTCTTCCTCGACGAGATCCACCGCTTCACCAAGGCGCAGCAGGATGCACTGCTTCCCGGCGTCGAGAACGGCTGGGTCATCCTGGTGGCGGCCACCACCGAGAACCCCTCGTTCTCCGTCATCTCACCGCTGCTCTCGCGGTCGCTGCTGCTCACGCTCGAGCAACTGACCGACGACGACCTCGGTGTGCTGATCGATCGAGCGGTGACGGATGCGCGGGGTCTGGCCGGCAGCGTGCGGCTCGACCCCGAAGCCCGGGCCGCGATCATCCGGATGGCGTCCGGCGACGCCCGCCGCGCCCTCACCGCGCTCGAGGCCTCGGCGGGTACCGCCCTCGCCGGCGTGGCCGACGACGCGGCCGCCGACGACCGCGACGACGAGGAGGACGAGGACGACGAGCCGCCGCTCATCACCCCCGAGGTGCTCGAGCAGTCCGTCGACCGTGCCCTGCTCCGGTACGACCGCAACGGCGACGAGCACTACGACGTGATCAGCGCCTTCATCAAGTCGGTGCGCGGCTCCGACGTCGACGCCGCGCTGCACTACCTGGCGCGCATGTTCGAGGCGGGGGAGGACCCACGCTTCATCGCGCGCCGGGTCATCATCCTCGCCTCGGAGGACATCGGGATCGCCGACCCGC
Organism: Corynebacterium-like bacterium B27; assembly: GCA_000333435.1. Classification (GTDB taxonomy): domain Bacteria; phylum Actinomycetota; class Actinomycetes; order Actinomycetales; family Microbacteriaceae; genus Herbiconiux. Next base: position 4,047 of record BADC01000630.1, read on the forward strand.
AGGCGCTGCCCATCGCGGTGGCGGCCGCAGAGGCGGTGCAGATGATCGGTATGCCGGAGGGGCGCATCCCGCTCGCCGAGGCCGTCGTCTACCTCGCGACGGCACCGAAGTCGAACGCCTCGTACCTCGGCATCAACGCCGCCATCGCCGACGTCAAGGCGGGCAAGTTCGGCCGGGTGCCGAAGCACCTCCGCGACGCGCACTACGCGGGCGCCAAGCGGCTCGGTCACGGCAAGGGCTACAAGTACCCGCACGACGACGCGGTGGGCGTGGTGCGGCAGCAGTACCTGCCCGACGAGTTGCAGGGCACCACCTACTACAACCCCACCGACCACGGGCACGAGCGCGAGGTGTCGGCGCGACTGCAGAAACTCCGCGACATCACGCGGGGAAAGCAGAATTAGCGCCCTCCGCTGTGCTAATCTTGCAGACGCCTAATCAGCGTCATTTCGGAGCGGCTGCCGATCGACGTTCGATAACGGGACAGTGCTCTTTAGCCGAGCCACCCGGCGACACCCTCTTACTTGGACTCCCGTGGAGTCACGCGCACGTCTGTGCGCACTTCATCTTGTAAGAATTTCTACGAAAGGACGTAAGTGGCTACCAAGTCGCGTACGCGCAGCAAGACCCGCCTCTCCCGGGCGCTCGGCATCCCGCTCACCCCGAAGGCGGCCAAGTACCTCGAGAAGCGTCCCTACGCCCCGGGCGAGCACGGCCGCACCAAGCGCAAGCAGGACAGCGACTACGCGGTGCGTCTCCGCGAGAAGCAGCGTCTGCGCGCCCAGTACGGCATCCGCGAGAAGCAGCTGAAGATCGCCTTCGAAGAGGCCCGCCGCGCCAAGGGCCTGACCGGTGAGAACCTGGTCGAGCTCCTCGAGATGCGCCTCGACGCCCTGGTGCTCCGTGCCGGCTTCGCCCGCACCACCGCCCAGGCCCGCCAGATGGTCGTGCACCGCCACATCCTCGTCGACGGCCAGCTCGTCGACCGCCCGTCGTTCCGCGTGAAGCCGGGTCAGCTCATCCACGTCAAGGCCCGCTCCGAGGGCACCGAGCCCTTCCAGGTCGCGGCCGCCGGCGGTCACGTCGACGTGCTCCCGAAGACCCCGGGCTACCTCGAGGTCGAGCTCGACAAGCTGCAGGCGCGTCTCGTGCGCCGCCCGAAGCGCGCCGAGGTCCCCGTGACCTGTGAAGTGCAGCTCGTGGTCGAGTACTACGCCGCGCGCTAGTAGCAAGCACGACATACTAGAGAGCGGGTCACCCCAGGGTGGCCCGCTTTCGTCGTTCCGAGGAGGGGCCGCATGACCGGTGGAGACATCGCAGGACTGATCGCGGCGGGCGTGTTCGCCGTGCTGGTGGCCATCATCGCCATCCCGCTGGTGAAACTCGGGGGAGTGTTCGACCAGACCCGCGACTCGATCAAGGACGTCAGCGACGGCATCACCCCCATCCTCGCCGAATCGACGGTCACCGTGCAGGAGGCGAACAAGCAGCTCGCCCGGGTCGACGTCATCACCCGCAACGTCGAGGAGGTCACCGGCAACGTCTCGTCGCTGGTGTCGCTGTTCGCGGCGTCGGTCGGCGGACCGCTGATCAGGCTCGCCGGTTTCAGCGCAGCCGTGCGCGCGGCGATGCTCAGCTTCCGCACCGCCAAGAAGGTCAAGGACGACTAAACTGGCCGGAGGCTTTTCGGCCGCTCGACATCAAACGAGGAGAACACGATGAAGAAGTTTCTGTGGTTGGTCGCCGGCGTCGGCATCGGGTTCGTGGTGGCGCACCAGTTCAACCAGACCGCCAGCGGCAAGAAGTTCTTCAGCGAGTTCGACAAGAAGACCAAGGAGTTCAGCGACTCGCTGATCGACGGCTACCGTGAGCGCGAAGCCGAGCTCCGCGCCGCCATCGCCGGCAAGTAAACCCGCTCGCCTCCCTCCCGAAACAGGACGACCCGCACTACATGCTGACCGCTGACATCCGCTCCCGCTGGCTCGAGTTCTTCGGCGATCGGGGGCACACCGTCGTGCCTTCCGCCTCCCTGGTGAGCGACGACCCGTCGCTGCTGTTCACCGTGGCCGGCATGGTGCCGTTCATCCCCTACCTGTCGGGGCTCGTTCCCGCACCGTATCCGCGTGCCACCAGCGTGCAGAAGTGCATCCGCACCCTCGACATCGAAGAGGTGGGCAAGACCACCCGGCACGGCACGTTCTTCCAGATGAACGGCAACTTCTCGTTCGGCGACTACTTCAAAGAGGGCGCCATCGGCTACGCCTGGGAGCTGCTCACCACGCCCGAGAACGAGGGCGGCCTCGGCTTCCCCGAGCGCGACCTCTGGGTCACCGTCTACGAAGACGACGACGAGGCGATCGACATCTGGAAGCGGGTCGCCGGGTTGCCGGATGCCCGCATCCAGCGCCGCGGCAAAGAGGACAACTACTGGTCGACGGGGCAGCCCGGCCCGGCCGGGCCCTGCTCCGAGATCTACTTCGACCGGGGGCCGGCGTACGGCGCCGAGGGCGGCCCGGTGGCCGACGAGAATCGCTACATCGAGATCTGGAACCTCGTGTTCATGCAGTACCTGCGTGGCGAGGGCAGCTCGAAGACCGAGTTCGAGATCCTCGGCGAGCTGCCGAAGAAGAACATCGACACCGGCATGGGTCTCGAGCGCGTCGCGTTCCTCAAGCAGGGCGTCGAGAACCTCTACGAGATCGACCAGGTGCGCCCGGTGCTCGACCGCGCGGCCGAGCTCTCCGGCCGCCGCTACGGCGCCCACCACGACGACGACGTGCGGATGCGCGTGGTCGCCGACCACGTGCGCAGCGCCCTGATGCTGATGAGCGACGGCGTGACGCCGTCGAACGAGGGGCGCGGCTACATCCTGCGCCGGCTGCTGCGCCGCACGGTGCGCTCGATGCGCCTGCTCGGTGTCGACACCGCCACGATGCCCGAGCTCCTCACCGCGTCGCGCGACGCCATGAAGGCGGCCTACCCCGAGGTGGCGAGCGACTTCGACCGCATCTCCCGTGGCGCCTATGCCGAGGAGGAGTCCTTCCTCCGCACCCTCACGGGCGGAACGACCATCCTCGACACCGCGGTGGCGAGCACCAAGCAGGGCGGCGCAGCCGTGCTCGCGGGCGACACCGCGTTCCTGCTACACGACACCTACGGCTTCCCGATCGACCTCACGCTCGAGATCGCGGAGGAATCGGGGCTCGCCGTCGACCGGGTGGCGTTCGAGTCGCTGATGGCGGAGCAGAAGCAGCGCGCCAAGGCCGACGCGAAGGCCAAGAAGCTCGGCATCACCGACCTGACCGTGTACAGCCCGTTCCGCGCGCTCGGCGAGACCGTGTTCCGCGGCTACGACGAACTCGAGGCCGAGGCTCCCGTGCTCGGGCTCATCGTCGACGGCGTCTCGGTGAACTCCGCCGTCGCGGGGGAGACCGTGGAGGTCATCCTCGCCGAGACCACTCTCTACGCCGAGTCCGGCGGTCAGGAGGCCGACTCCGGCACCATCGTGGGCGACGGCTTCGAACTCACCGTGCTCGACGTGCAGAAGCCCGTCAAGGGGCTGATCAGCCATCGCGCCGAGGTCACGAGCGGCCAGATCGCCGTCGGCGACCATGCCCGCAGCATCGTCGACCCGCAGTGGCGCCGGGGCGCGACCCAGGCGCACTCGGCCACCCACCTCATCCACGCCGCGCTCCGCCAGACCCTGGGTGCCGAGGCGCACCAAGCCGGCTCCTACAACCGGGCCGGCTACATGCGACTCGACTTCAGCTGGAACCAGCCGCTCTCGATCGAGACCCGCACCGAGATCGAGGAGATCGCGAATCTCGCCATCCGCGAGGACCTCGAGGTCGTGACGCGCGAGCTGCCGCTCGACGAAGCGCGCTCGATGGGCGCCATGGCGCTGTTCGGCGAGAAGTACGGCGAGGTCGTGCGCATGGTCGACATCGGCGGCCCGTGGTCGCGCGAGCTGTGCGCCGGCACGCATGTCGCGTCCAGCGCCCAGATCGGCATGATCAACCTGCAGGGGGAGTCGTCGATCGGCGCCACGAACCGGCGCGTCGAGGCCCTCGTCGGCATCGAAGCGTTCCGTGAGTTCGCCACCGAGCGCGCGCTCATCGCGCAGCTCACCTCCTCGCTCAAGACGCCGCGCGACGAGCTGACCGCGCGCGTCGCCGACCTCGCGGCCAACCTCAAGGCCGCCGAGAAGAAGATCGCCGCCTTCGAGGCGGCGGCGCTCTCCGGCCGCGTTCCCGCGCTGGCGCAGCAGGCCCGGCCGGTGGGCGCCGTGACTCTGGTCACCGAGAACCTCGGCGAGCTGGGCTCGGCCGACGACCTGCGGCAGCTCGTCACGGGCGTGCGTGAGGCACTGGTCGCGGGCGGCAGCGCCGCCGCGGTCGTCGCCCTGGGCGCCGTGGCGGGCGGCAAGCCGGTGGTCATCGTCGCCACCACCGACGGTGCCCGCGCGGCGGGGCTGAAGGCGGGCGTGCTGGCCAAGGCCGCCGCCGGCGCACTCGGCGGCGGTGGCGGTGGCAAGGACGACCTGGCGCAGGGTGGCGGCCCCGACGCCGGAGCCCTCGATTCCGCCCTCGCTGCCGTCGAACGCTCGATCACCGGGTAGCGGATGCGCACGGGCGTGAGAATCGGCATCGACGTGGGCAAGGCCCGCATCGGTGTCGCGCGCACAGACCTGCACGGCCTGCTGGCCACCCCCGTCGAGACGGTTCCGCGCGCGCCCGAGCCTGCGGCCGGCGACGACGGCGCCGCACTCGGCGCCGATGTGACGCGCATCCTCGCCATCGCCGACGAACTCGACGGATTCGAATTCGTGGTGGGGCTGCCGCTCTCGATGAGCGGCGCCGAGACGGCCTCGACGGCGGATGCGCGCCGCTTCGCCGCACGTCTCGCCACCGCCTCGAGCCGTCCGGTGCGGATGATCGACGAGCGCCTCACCACCGTGTCGGCGCAGTCCGCGCTGCACGCGAGCGGACGGAACACCCGCAGTTCCCGCCCCGTGATCGATCAGGTCGCCGCGGTTATACTCGTGCAACACGCTCTTGACAGTGAGCGTTCCTCGGGAAAGCCGCCCGGCATCCTTCTCGACCCGAGCCAAGGAAAAGGTAGTGACTGACCGCCAGCCACCAGAGAACCATCCGTTCGCCGAGTTCTTCCGGGCAGAGACGCCCGTGGAGACGAAGGACGCACGGTCGTCGAAGACGCCCCAGCCCACGTCGCGCCGAGATGCGCGGCGGGTGGCGGAGCAGCCGACCCAGCACCGCGCCTCGGGCGGCGGCGGCCGGGGTGGGAGCGGCTACGACGACCGCGGCCACGAGCGCAAGCCGCGCCGTTGGCTCACCCGGCTGATCGTGACCGTCGTGATCGTGGGCCTCCTGGCGGGTGCCGGCGCGTTCCTCTACTCGGTGTTCGGCGCTCAGGTCGCGTCGCTGTTCGCCAGCCAGGAGGCGGACGACTACGAGGGTGCCGGCTCCGGAGAGGTCAGCTTCGTCGTGAACGACGGCGACATCGGCGAGACCATCGGCGACAACCTGGCCACTGCGGGCATCGTCAAGAGTTCGGCGGCCTTCTACGACCTGCTGCTGAAGCAGAACCCGGCGCCCGTCTTCCAGCCCGGAACCTACAAGCTGGCCGAGAAGATGAGCGCCCAGTCGGCACTGGACGCGCTGCAGAATCCCGACAACAAGATCGATTACACCGTCACCATCCCCGAGGGCTCGAGCGCGAAGGGCATCTACCAGGAGCTCGCCGACGTGACTGGTCTGCCGCTGGCCGACTTCCAGGCCGCGGGTGCGAACTACGTCGCCCTCGGTGTGCCCGCCCAGGCGCCGAGCATCGAGGGGTTCCTCTTCCCGGCCACCTACACCTTCGAGCCCGGCCAGACGCCCGCCGACATGATCACCACCATGGTGCAGCGCACCTTCCAGTCGCTCGACGCGGCCGGGGTCGCTCCCGACGACCGCTTCCGGGTGATCACGCTCGCCGCCCTCATCCAGAAGGAGGCGGGCAGCACCGAGGACATGTACAAGGTCTCCCGGGTGTTCACCAACCGGCTCGACCAGGGCATGAACCTGCAGTCGGACGCCACGGTGGCGTACGGTGCGGGGCACAGCCGGGTGGAGACCACCGAGGCCGAGCGCGATGACGCGTCGAACCTGTACAACACCTACGCGAATCCGGGCCTGCCGATCGGGCCGATCTCCAACCCCGGCGACGACGCCATCGACGCGGCCCTGCATCCGGCCGACGGCCCGTGGCTCTACTTCG
>BADC01000629.1 GCA_000333435.1 Corynebacterium-like bacterium B27
CGATGTCGCGCGACATCCGCGTGCTCATCATCAAGCTCTGCGACCGCCTGCACAACGCGCGCACCTGGGGCTTCGTACCCACCGAATCGGCGCAGCGGAAGGCCAAGGAGACCCTCGAGATCTACACTCCGCTCGCGCACCGGCTGGGCATCCAGTCGATCAAGTGGGAGCTGGAAGACCTGTCGTTCGCGGTGCTCTACCCGAAGCTGTACGTCGAGATCGAGAACCTGGTGCGCCAGCGCACGCCGCAGCGTGAGGAGTACGTGCAGCAGGTCATCGACGCGGTGGGCGAAGACCTCAAGGCCGGCAAGATCCGCGGCAAGGTCGCCGGGCGGCCGAAGCAGTACTACTCGATCTATCAGAAGATGATCGTGCGCGGCCGCGAGTTCGACGAGATCTACGACCTCGTCGGCATCCGCGTGCTCGTCAACACCGTACGCGACTGCTACGCCGTGCTCGGGTCGATCCACGCCCGGTGGAACCCGATCCCCGGCCGGTTCAAGGACTACATCGCCACACCGAAGTTCAACCTCTACCAGTCGCTGCACACCACCGTGATCGGCCCCGGGGGCCGTCCGGTCGAGATCCAGATCCGCACCCACGAGATGCACCAGCGCGCCGAGTACGGCGTCGCGGCGCACTGGAAGTACAAGGAGCGGATGAACGGCGGCAAGGCCTCGAGCTCCGCCGCTACGTCGTCGGACACTGACATGGCCTGGCTCGCCCGCATCTCGGACTGGCAGGCCGAGACGGTCGACCCGGGAGAGTTCCTGGACTCGTTGCGATTCGAGATCGGTGCGAAGGAGGTCTACGTCTTCACCCCGAAGGGCAAGGTCGTCGGCCTGCCCGCCGGAGCGACCCCGGTCGACTTCGCCTACGCCGTGCACACCGAGGTGGGGCACCGCACCATGGGCGCCAAGGTCAACGGCCGGCTGGTGCCGCTCGACTCCACCCTGGGCTCCGGCGACGTCGTGGAGGTCTTCACCTCGAAGAACCCCGACTCCGGCCCGTCGCAGGACTGGCTGAGCTTCGTGCAGAGCCCGCGGGCGCGCAACAAGATCCGGCAGTGGTTCACCAAGGAGCGCCGCGACGAGGCCATCGAGCAGGGGCGTGATGCGATCGCGCGCGCCATGCGCAAGCAGAACCTGCCGCTGCAGAAGCTGATGAGCCAGGACTCCATCGCCGACGTGGCGTCCCAGCTGCACTACGACAACGTCTCGGGGCTCTACGCCGCCATCGGGGAGGGGCACATCTCCACCCAG
>BADC01000628.1 GCA_000333435.1 Corynebacterium-like bacterium B27
CGCGGTGACGGCGCTCGTGCTGCTCGTCGGCATCCCACAGCTCGGCCAGGGCGGCTTCGACGGGCCGGCGCTCGCGGTCGTCGCGCTCGTGCCGATGGCGGCGGAGTTCGCCGAGGGGATCGGCCTTCCGGTCGCCTGCGCCTTCCGCCGGCAGGATGCGGTCCTGTCCTCCTCGCCTATCTACGCCGGCAATCTCGGCTACGGGCCGAACCCCAAGCTGCTGGAGCGGGTGCGCGCCGCCGACCT
>BADC01000627.1 GCA_000333435.1 Corynebacterium-like bacterium B27
CGAGCACCGGAGCGTCGTTCCGCCGTCCCCCACCATGATGACGGGGCGGTCGGGCAGCGCGGCCACTTCGGCCACCTTGTCGGCGGGCAGGCACCCGGAGCGCACCCGATCGATCCCGGCCTGGGCGGCGATCGCGTCGGCCGTGGCCGCGGCGTCACCGGTGAGCATGACGACGTCCCGGATGCCCAGACGTCCCAGCTCGGCGATGGTGGCCCGCGCCTCGGGCCGCAGCGGGTCCTCGGCCACGATCGCGCCGGCGAAGACGTCGTCGACCGCGACGTAGACGGCCAGCTCGCCACCGCGCACGGGCACCTCCGCTGCCGACGGTGCCCGCGCGGCGACGAAGGCGAGCTTGCCCACGCGCACGTCGGCGCCGTCGATGCGCGCTTCGACGCCCGCGGTCGCGACCTCGCGCGCCGAGTCCGCGTGCTCCAACGCGACCCCGTCCTGCCGTGCGTGGTCGACGATGGATGCCGCCAGCACGTGGCTCGAGTACTGCTCGGCCGACGCCGCCAGCCGGAACAGGTCCTCGGCCGAGAATCCGTTGCGGGTCTCGATGCGGGTGATCGCCGGGCGGCCCTCGGTGAGGGTTCCGGTCTTGTCGAACACGACGCTGCGCGCTCGCGCCAGGCGCTCGAGCACCGCGGCGCCTTTGACGATGATCCCGCTCGCGGCGGCCCGGCTCATGCCCGCGAGGAATGCGATCGGCGCCGCGATGATGAGCGGGCAGGGCGTGGCGAGCACGAGCACCTCGGCGAAACGCACCGGGTCGCCCGACACCACCCAGGACGTCACCCCGATCAGCACGGCGGCGGCGGTGAACGGCAGCGCGAAGCGATCCGCGAGCCGCACCACGGGTGCCGGATGCGCGGCGGCCTCCTCCACGAGGGCGACGATGCTCTGGTACTGGCTGTGCCGCGCATCCGCCGTCGCGGTGATGGTGACCGCGGTCGCACCGTTGACCGACCCGCTCAGCACCGCGTCCCCCACGGAGTGCTCCACCGGGAGGCTCTCGCCGGTGATCGACGACTCGTCGAACTCCGCCGGGCCGCCGTCGACGACCACCCCGTCGACCGGCACGATCTCGGCCGGCCGCACCAGCAACCGGTCACCCACCGCCACCTCGCCGACGGGGATCTCCCCGATCTCGCCCGACCCGGCGGCGATGCGATGAGCCGTGCGAGGCGAGCGGTCGACCAGCCGGGCGAGTTCGCGTTCGGCGCGAGCGCTCGCCCAGTCTTCGAGCGCCTCGCCGCCGGTCAGCATCAGCACGATGATGAGCGCCGCGAGGAACTCTCCCACCAGCACGGTGGTGCAGATCGCCAGCACGGCGAGCACGTCGACGCCGACGACGCCCTGCCGGAGGCGGCGCACCATCCGCACGGTCTCCACCACGGCGATGGCCAGGGCGTAGCCGCCCACCAGCACGTCGCCCGCCACCGTCCACCCCGCGAGCCACACGGCGATCGCGACGAGCCCGACCCCGACGGTCGCCGCCACCAGCGGGTAGCGGATGCGCCTCATCCCGGCTCCCTCCTCTGCGCCGGGCATGGCGTCGCCGGCGCCCGGGCGTGTGTGCCCCACCCTGCCGCCGGGAGCGTCCAGGCGGCAGGGCCGGAGGTCCCGCGGCGTGCTCGTCGGTGCTGCCATCTCGGTGGCCGGGTTGCGGATGCGCGAAACGGGCGCACGATGGAGAGCAGCGAAGCGAGATCGGAGCCCCCATGACCACGGACGACCACGACACCTTCGGCGGCGTCACCGACCCCGATCCGGAGGGCTCGGCCGCGCCCGGCGGTACCGCCTCGGGGAGCGCGCCCGACGCAAGCCCCTCGTCGGGCGCCGGCGCCGACGAGCACGCCGACAACCCGCATCCGGACGCCGACGGGGAGCACGTCGGCACCGAGCAAACCAGCACCGAGCAGACCAGCACCGAGCAAGTCGGCACCGAGCAGACCGGCAACGACCCCACCGGCACCATCACGGACCCCGACCGCCCCGACCCGGCGGCCCCCGACGACCCCACCGGGGTCATCGACCCCAAGGCCGATTGACCGCCACCACCACTATCGCCATCACCGCGTCCGAGAGGAGAACGCCGATGACCGTCAAGCTGAACCGCGCCGCCGTGACGCACGCACGCGAGCTGATCGAAGCGGGGAAGGTCGTGCGCGACGAACGCGACGACTGGAGTGAGGCCGCGCCGAGCGCCGCCGACGAGAACGACTTCATCGAGAAGCACGGCTACGGGGAGTATGCCAAGTGGTTCCTGGGGGTCGACTCCGAGAAGTCGGAGGAGACGAAGGGCCGTTACAGCTTCCCCTACGGCGACTTCGCGAAGGTCCGGCGCGGCGGTGTGATCTCGCTGGAGAGTCGCGCCGCGCAGAACGACCACGACGACATCGCGAAAGCCGCGAAGCGCCTGCTGAACGAGATCGACGGCGTGTAACTCCGCAAATGGAGGGGACCGACCGCGTATATGGCACCGGTCCTCTTCATTTGCGGAGTTACACGCCACGGGAAGTTTCGGCGGGGCGTCGCGGTTGCCTTGAGCACCCCCGCGACGAAGAGGTGCCGACCGCATGACCATCACGCCCGTCTCGATGACCCCCACCCCGACCGTGCGTGAGCAGGTCGACCGCCTGATCGACGCCGGCCTCCCAGGCGCCGCGGGCGTGAGCGCCGAGGAGCTGCGCAGCCTTGCATCCGGCCTGCGGGGCGGCCCGGCGTCGATTCTCGCCGTCCATCCGCGGCTCGCGCCGGCGAGCGCGCTCGTGCCGTTGCTCAGCCGCAACGGCAAGCCGGGCTTCGTCGTGGGCGACCTGACCGACCTCGACGAGTTCACCGCGATCGACGGTGTCGGCCTCCCCGATCGGCCGCTCTACCTTCTCCATGACATCGACCGCGGCGACGACCTCGCGAATTGGAGCCCCGCGGAGGCGCTGCCCGAGCTCGCGGCGCGCGGCCGGCGCCCGCTGACCGTGCACGAGGGCATCAGCTGGCTGCTGCAGCAGCCCGAGCTGCTCCAGCCCGGCAAGTGCTTCATGACGCTCGGTTCGCGCCTCGTCCGCGACGGCCGGTTGGATGCGCGCACTCCCGCCATTTGGATCTCGAGCGGCACCGGCCGAGACGGCCGCGCCCGCCGGGGCGCCCCGAAGCTCGGCTGGTGCTGGGCGCGAAACCGCCACACCTGGCTCGGCTTCGCCTCCACCCCGCGCTGACGCACCCTGTACAGATAATGGCGAAGAACGAGAGAGGCGGCCCGCTTTCGCGAGCCGCCTCGTACTGTCTCAACACAGTGTGCGCCCTAAGGGATTCGAACCCCTGGCCTTCTGATCCGTAGTCAGACGCTCTATCCAGCTGAGCTAAGGGCGCAAGTGCGGAAGTATTTCCCGCACGAACAACAGAGCCTAGCACGCACCCAATCGTGCTCCAAGTCGGGCGCGGCGACCAGGGCAACGAGTGTCGGCGGGTGATGCGACGATAGAGCGGTGAACGCCGCCACGCCCACCCCGCACGGGCGCAGCTGGCAGTCGATCGTCGGCGCTCTCGCGAGCGACCTCGACGCCGAGCGCAGCCCCGACAGCGCCGCCACTCCACCCACCCCGATGGGCCTCCAGTTCGAGGTGCGCGAAGTCACCCCGCGCACCCACGACCGCTGGCGCGGCCCCACCGCCACGACCGCCACAGACGCCGAGGCCGACCCCGCCACCCGCGCGCCCCGGCGGCTCGGCGTGCGGCCGGTCATCCGCTCGGCATCCGGCGCGTACGTGAAGGCGAACGTCACCTGGGGCAGCTTCGCCCATCAGCTCAACCGGCTGAACCTGGACCCCGACCACGCCCGCTGGTTCGCCCAGTTCGCCGCCCTGCACCGCGCCACCCGTGAGGGGCTCGCCCCGCCCGAGAGCGACTGGCTCACCCTCGACGACTTCGCGAGCCCTCTGCTCTGGCAACTGCTCGACGAGGGCGAGCGACGCGGCATCGAACTGCTCACCTCGGCGAAGGGCGGCTCGGTGCGGGTGCTGCAGCGCGCATCCGTGCTGCTGGATGCGCGTCAGCGACCGGGCGGGTCGCTCCACCTCACCCCGGCGGTCGCGTTCCACGGCACAGCCGACCAGCCGGCGCTGGACTGGCCCGCCACCGACACCGGCGCCGTCGGCGACCACGGCGTCTACGGCTACGCCCTCGGCAAGCGGCCCGAGATCGTGCTGGCGCCGACGGCGACACCGCTCACGCCCGGCGAGCGGCGGCTGCTCGGCCAGCCGACGCTGCGCATCCCGGCCGCCGAGACCGCACAGTTCTTCGACGAGTACTACCCCGCGCTGCGGCGCGGCGTCACGATGGAGAGCCCCGACGGCTCGCTCGAGCTGCCCGAGGTGCCGCCGCCGGTGCTCGTGCTCACGGCGCGCTTCCGCCCGGGCGACGTGCTGCAGCTCGACTGGGACTGGGCCGGCCACCGCGACCCTGAGGCCGAGCAGCGCATCCTCGCCGAGACCGCCATCGAACTCGACGCCGTGCTCGTGCGCTTCCCGCCCACGATCGATCCGCTGACCCCCTCGCTCGTGCTGCGCAGCGTGGCAGCCGCCGCCTTCGCCGAGCGCGCCATCCCGATGCTCGAAGCGCGCGACGGCGTGCGGGTCGACGTCATCGGGCCGCAGCCGGCCTACCGGGAGCTCGACGGGCATCCGGAGGTCACCGTCACCGCCGTCGAGACGCTGAAGCGCGACTGGTTCGACCTCGGTTTCGTGGTGAACCTGAACGGCTACCGCATCCCGTTCGGTCCCCTGTTCAAGGCGCTCGCCAAGGGCCAGAAGACGCTGCTCATGGTCGACAAGACCTACCTGCGCCTCGACCACCCCGCCTTCGACCGGTTGCGCGAACTCCTCGACGAGACGGATGCGCTCGACGAGTGGGAGACCGGCCCGCGCGTCAGCAAGCACCAGCTGCCCTTGCTGGCCGCCTTCGAAGATCTCGCCGACGAGTCACCCGAGGCCGAACGCTGGCGGCAAGCGGCCGCCGCGCTCCGCGATGTCGAGGCGGTCGAGCCCACGCCGGTTCCCGACACCGTCGTGGCCGAACTCCGCCCCTACCAGAAGAGCGGATTCGACTGGCTCGCCCTGCTCTGGCGGCACCGCCTCGGCGGCGTGCTCGCCGACGACATGGGCCTCGGCAAGACCCTGCAGACGCTCACACTCATCGCGCACGCGCGGGCGACGGATGCCCGTTCCCCCTTCCTCGTCGTGGCCCCCACCTCGGTGGTCGCGAACTGGGCCGAGGAGGCCGCGCGTTTCGCCCCCGGACTCGTGGTACACACCGTCACCGCCACCGAGGCGAAGAGCGCGACCGCGCTGGCCGAGCGCGCCGCCGGCGCCGACGTGGTGGTCACGAGCTACACCCTCTTCCGCCTCGACTTCCCCGCCTACCAGTCGCAGACCTGGGCGGGCCTCGTGCTCGACGAAGCCCAGTTCGTCAAGAACCACGCCTCGAAGCTGCACGCCCGCGCGCGCGAGCTGGACGTCGACTTCACCCTCGCCATCACCGGCACCCCGCTCGAGAACGACCTGATGGAGCTGTGGGCGCTGTTCGATCTGGTGGCGCCCGGGCTCTTCCCGAGCGCGAGGCGCTTCGCCGAGAAGTTCCAGCGCCCCATCGAGCGCGGCATCGACCCGCGGATGCTCGCACTGCTGCGCCGGCGCATCCGCCCGTTCCTGCTGCGGCGAACGAAGGAGGCGGTGGCGCCGGAACTGCCCGAGAAGCAGGAGCAGGTGCTGCACGTCGAGCTCGCCCCCGCCCACCGGCACCTCTACGACACGGTGCTGCAGCGGGAGCGCAAGAAGCTCTTCGGCCTCATCGACGACCTCGACCGCAACCGTTTCATCGTGTTCCGCTCGCTCACCCTGCTGCGGCTCTTGAGCCTCGATGCCACGCTGATCGACGAGGCGCACGCATCCGTTCCCTCGTCGAAGCTCGACGTGCTGATCGAGCACCTCGGCGAGGTGGTGGCCGAGGGGCACCGCACACTGGTCTTCAGCCAGTTCACCTCCTACCTCGCGAAGGTGGCGGCGCGGCTGACTGAGGAGGGCATCGCCCACGAGTACCTCGACGGTTCCACGCGCAACCGCCCCGACGTCATCGCGCGCTTCCGCGCGGGCGATGCCCCCGTGTTCCTCATCAGCCTCAAGGCCGGCGGCTTCGGGCTGACGCTCACCGAGGCCGACTACGTCTACCTCCTCGACCCGTGGTGGAATCCGGCGAGCGAGTCGCAGGCGATCGATCGCACCCACCGCATCGGGCAGACGCATCCGGTGAACGTCTACCGGCTGGTGGCCTCGGACACCATCGAAGAGAAGGTGATGGCGCTCAAGGAGCACAAGGCGCGGCTGTTCGACGCGGTGCTCGACGACGACGCCCTCTTCTCGCAGGCGCTCACCGCCGACGACATCCGCGCCCTCCTCACCTGACCTCCTCGCGGAAGGGGTCAGGCGTCGCGGAGGTGCCGGTAACGGCCCTTGAAGTAGAGCAGCGGCTCGTGCTTGTGCCACTCGGGCGGGCTCATCTCCACCACGCGCCCGATCACGATGAGGTGGTCGCCCGCCTCGTGCTCGGCCCAGATCTCGCAGTCGAGCCACATCAGGGTGTCGGCGATCACGGGGTCGCCGGCGGCGGTCGGCTGCCACGAGATGCCCGCCCACTTGTCGGTGCCCTTGCGCGCGAACTGGTTCGAGACCGCGTGCTGGTGGTGCGAGAGCACGTTCACCGAGAACCGCCCGGTGTCCCGGATGCGCGGATAGGTCGTCGAATTCGTCATCACGCTGAACGACACCAGCGGCGGCTCCGTCGAGACGGAGTAGAACGACTGGCAGGTGAAGCCGACCGGCTCGCCGCCCTCGATGCCGCCGATGATGGTGATGCCGGAGGCATAGTGCCCGAGCGCATCCCGGAAGGCCCGCGGGTCGATGGCGGGCGCGGTCTCGTGCGCGATGGTCATCGGGTCACCCCCGCCACCACAGCCAGGCGAGCGAGGTTCGCGGCGTATTCCGCGGCCGCGGCCGACACGATCTCGTCGAGGTGGTCCATCTGCCCGGCCACGAAGTAGAACCCGCGCCCCGGCACCACCGCGCCGAGCTCGACGAGCAGCGGCGCGAGGTTCACGGTCGGGCCCATCGCATGGGTGAGGTCGCCCCCGGTGTGCACCGGGATCGCGGTCACACCGCTGAGCCCGTTGGCGGGGTAGCGGTCGAGGAACGCCTTGAGCAGCCCGGTGTAGCTCGCCTTGTAGGTCGGCGACGCGAACACCGCGAGGTCGCTCGCGGCGACCCGCGCGTTCAGCGCCGCCATCTCCTCCGAGGGCCAGGCGAAGATCTCGGCGGTGTGATCGGCGAGGTCGATCACCTCCAGCTCGTACGACCCGGGCTGCAGCAGCTTCTCGACGAGCGTCTCCGCCACCTGACGGGTGCGGGACTTGGGCTTCGGGTTTCCGACGACGACCGTGACGGCGATAGTCATGTGTTCTCACTTCAGACCGATTGACAGGACCGAGGATGCGCGGACGCGACATCACTCACACTCCACCGAGATCTTGTGGCCCGGTGGGCCTGCAACGGCTTACGTTGCCCATCCAGTATCGCCCGGCCGCGTTACGGCCGTATTTCGCCGGTAACTTTCGGTCACACGTGCAGGGGCACGGGCACGGGCACGGGCTTCCGACGCGACGTCAGGCGGGCAGCTCCACCAGTTCGGCCAGCGGCGTGTAGCCGAAGTGCGGGAACGCGTCGGCGGTCGGGGCGTGGGTGAGGTGCCCGTCCACCGCCGACACCGCGGGCGCCAGCGCGGCGTTGCGGAGCACCGCGTCGCGCCAGCCGCGGTCGGCGAGCTGCACCACGTAGGGCAGGGTCGCGTTGGTGAGCGCGGCGGTGGAGGTGGCCGCGACCGCGCCGGGCATGTTCGCGACGCAGTAGAAGATGGAGTTCTCGACGCGGTAGGTCGGGTCGTCGTGGGTGGTGGCGTGGGAGTCCTCGAAGCAGCCGCCCTGGTCGATCGCGATGTCGACGAGCACCGAGCCCGGCTTCATCCGGCTCACCAGGTCGTGCGAGACGAGCTTGGGCGCCTTCGCCCCGGGCACCAGCACGGCTCCGATCACGAGGTCGGCCTCGAGCACGCTCCGCTCGACCTCGTAGGCGTTCGAGACGACGGTCTTCACCCGACCCGCGTACACCTCGTCGAGATGCCGCAGCCGCGGGATGCTGAGGTCGAGCACCGTCACGTCCGCCCCCGCGGCGACGGCCTGCTGCACGGCGTTCTCGCCCGCCATGCCACCGCCGATCACGGTCACCTTGGCCGGCCGCACGCCGGGCACGCCGCCGAGCAGCACGCCACGGCCGCCCTGGGAACCCATCAGGTGGTAGCTGCCGACCATGACCGAGAGCCGGCCCGCCACCTCGCTCATCGGGGCGAGCAGCGGCAGGCTGCCATCGGCCAGCTGCACCGTCTCGTAGGCGAGCGCAGTGGCCTTCGATTCGAGCAGCGCGGCCACGAGGGGTTCGGCGGCGGCGAGGTGGAGGTAGGTGAAGATGAGCTGCCCCTCGCGCATCCGCCCGTATTCGGGGGCGATCGGCTCCTTCACCTTCACGATCATCTCGGCGCCCCACACGGTGTCGAGGTCGACGACGGATGCGCCTGCCGCCTCGTACTCCGCATCACCGATGGCCGCGCCGAGGCCGGCCCCCTGCTGCACCAGCACCTCATGGCCGTGCTTCACCAGTTCGAACACACCCGAGGGCGTCATCGCCACGCGGAACTCGTTGTTCTTGGTCTCTTTCGGAACACCGATGATCACGGCAGTCTCCTTCGTCGTCTGCCGAAAATTATCAACGCGATTCCCTTGTCTGTCACTAATGCCGAATAGAATTCGGTGAAGTGGGCATCATGGCCGCCTTGATTCGGAGAAGAAATCGCATGACGAGTATCGACGAAATCGACGAGCGCATCGTGTGGGAGCTCTGCCGCGAGGCGAGGCTGCCGAACAAGGAGCTGGCCGAGCGGGTCGGCATCGCACCCTCGACGTGTCTCGTGCGGGTGCGGGCCCTGGTGCAGAACGGGGTGCTGCGCTCGTTCCACGCCCAGCCCGACTGGGCTTCGCTCGGCCTGCCGATCGAAGCGATCGTGGCCGTGCGGCTGAAGGCGCAGGCGCGAGCTGAGATCAAGACCTATGCGCAGCGGGTCATCACGCTGCCGAACGTGCTCGACGTGTTCTTCTTGGGTGGCGCCGACGACTTCCTGATCCACGTGGCCTGCACCTCCACCGGCCAGCTGCGCGACTTCGTGGCCACCGAGCTCAGCATGGACAACGCTGTGGCGTCGACCCAGACGAACATCGTCTTCGACCACCTGATCGGCGTCGAGCACATGGATGCAGGGTCGAGCTGGAAGCAGGTGCGCGACGCGGTGGCCGCCCCGTCGGCACGGGTGCCCTCCCCTAAGCTCGAACGGTGACTTCAGGACCGGCGCGGATCGTGGTGATGGGGGTCTCGGGCTCCGGCAAGTCCTCCGTGGGCTCGGCGGTGGCCGCGGAGCACGGGTGGGCGTTCGTGGATGCCGACGATCTGCATCCGGAGGCCAATGTCGCCAAGATGGCTGCCGGCACACCGCTCACCGACGCCGACCGCTGGCCCTGGCTCGATGCCGTCGCCGCCACCCTCGCGTCGGCGCCAGGCGGCATCGTGGTCGCCTGCTCCGCGTTGAAGCGCAGCTACCGCGACCGCATCCGCGCCACCGCGCCGAGCGCCGCGTTCGTCGAGCTGACCGGGCCGCGCGAGCTGCTCTGGGAGCGCATGACCGCACGGCCCGGCCACTTCATGCCCGCGTCGCTGCTCGACTCGCAGCTCGCCACGCTCGAGAGCCTGGCGCCCGACGAGTCGGGTGCCCTCGTGAGCATCGAGGGCACCCGGGCCGAGGTGCTCGCCCGCGCGGGCGCGGCGCTCCTCGGCGCCTGAGCGCTACCGCGCGACCGGAGCGGCGGCTGCCGCCTCGTGGGTCGCGTCGTCGACGGTGCGCGCGGGCAGCGACTCCGCGAGCGCCGTCGCCGCCCGCCAGGCCAGCGCCACCGTGGTGAGCGTCGGATTCGCGGCGGTGGCCGTGGGAATGACCCCGTTGCCCCCGACGAAGAGGTTCTCGACGCCCCACACCCGCAGCCGCTCGTCGCAGACGGAGTCGCCGTCATCGACGGCGCCCATCCGCACGGGCCCT
>BADC01000626.1 GCA_000333435.1 Corynebacterium-like bacterium B27
TGGTGAAGCAGCGGCGCGGGAAGGAGCAGATCGTGCGAGCGAACCTCGACACCCTGCACCGGGCCACGCAGCTCCTCGACCAGTTCGAAGCCATCTGGCGCGACCGGGTGCAGCGGATGGATGCGCTCCTCGCAGACGAACCCGTCGCATCCGCCACCCCCTCTGCCACTCCGACGAAAGGAACGACCGATGCCGGTCATCAGCACTGACAAGAACACCGAGGCACTCACCCTCACCTTCGTGGCCGAGTTCGACGCCGACGTCGAACGCGTGTGGCAGCTCTGGGCCGACCCGCGTCAGCTCGAGCTCTGGTGGGGTCCGCCGACCTGGCCCGCCACGTTCACCCGGCACGACCTGGTGGTCGGCGGTGAGTCGCACTACTACATGACGGGGCCGGAGGGCGATGAGGCGCACGGCTGGTGGCGCATCACCGAGGTCGACGCGCCCATACATCTGGCGTTCATCGACGGCTTCGCGCACGACGACGACTCGCCCGATGAGACGATGCCTCTGATCCGCCAGTCGGTGCAGATCGACGTGGTCGACGGCCGCACCCGCATGACGACGGTCAACGCCTTCGAGTCGGTCGAGCAGATGGATCAGCTCGTGCAGATGGGGATGGAGGAGGGGATGCGCCTGGCGCTCGGCCAGATCGACGACATCCTCGGCGACGCGACGTCCTGACGTCTCACCGCAGTCGCACGACCTGCAGGATGCGTCGATCGGGCCCGACGAGCTTCAACACCCGCACCGTCGGCGCGGGCGCACCCTGATAGCCCAGCATCACCTCGAGCGGGAGCAGCGTGCCGGTGGCGGTCGCGACCAGCGGATAGACGTGACCCGTGTCGTCACGCAGGATGGGGGCGAGCTGCAGCAGCTCGGCCGGAAAGGCATCCGTCAGCCCGAGGAAGCGCAGTATGGTGAGGGTCGACGTGATCTCGATGAACGAGAACACGTAGCGCGACCCCGTGGCGAGCTCGTCGAACCGGTCGACGATGATCAAGCGCGGTCTGCGCACGGCGGGGCCTCGCGTCTCTCCGCGCGCCCGTCCCGGCGACACCCTAGCGCGCATCCTGAGCATCCGTCAAAACGGCCGTTCCGGGTAGCCTGACAGCATGGCGACGTATCGCATCGTGATCGAGCTGGAGGTCGAGGTCGACGACGAGGACGCGTTCAAGGACGCGCAGATCGTCGACATGGATCCGCGGGCGATGGCGCTCTCCGACGCCGACGACGAGTCGGTGACACGCATGGTGACCGGAGCGATGCTCTTCGACACGCACTGGCGCCGCCGCGGCCTCAACCCGCGCCTGCGCTCGAGCGGCTGGCGGGTGCGCGACGCGGCGGGCGGCTACCTCGAGCACGTCCTGCCCGCCGAGCCGCCCGCGTCCGCCGGGCCGCCCGAGTCTCCCGCACTCTGAGCGCGCCTGTGCCCGGGGCCCGGCCGAGCCACCCGAACAGGGGCTACAGCCCTCCTAACCGACACCTGTAGTCTCCTCGCACGGTGCGGATACGCGTTCACCCGGCGCGTACCCGGCCGCACCGACCCGAGCCCTCCGCTCTCGACCCGATTGCGATGCCATGAGCACACCGCTGCCGCCCGCCGGCTGGTTCCCGACCCGAGCACCCCCGCCGTGAGCGCTGGTGGGACGGCACCCGCTGGACCGACGGATACCGCGCCGCCCTTCCTCCGGCTGCTCCCCCGCCGGTCGCGGCGTCGTCCGTGACGCGCGGTCGCCGCTGGCGCCCGACGGCGGCCACCTGGATCGTCGGCGGTATCGCGCTCCTGGTCGGTGTCATCGCCATCCCCGGCAGTGGCGCCGGCGGATTCCTGGTGGGCGTCGCGCTCTTCGTGCTCGGCGGAGGCATCTGGACCCTCGTCACCGGCCGACCGGGCTGGCTCAACCTTCCGCGTACGCGCGGGGCGGGCGGCGGCGCGCTCGGCGTGGCTGTCGCGGTGCTGCTGCTCGGCGCGGTCGTCGCGCCGCATCCGTCCGGCCCGTCGAGGGGAACGGTGGTGGATTTCGCCGCCGTGGGCTCGGCTCCGGTGGCAGGCCCGTCGGGCTCAGGCGCGACATCCGCTGCGACCGGGACACCCACACCCACTCCGACGCCGACGCCGTCACCGAAGCCGTCACCGAAGCCGGTCGTCACCGTGACCACGGTGGACGTGCCCGAGCAGATCCCGTTCGGGCACACCAGCTACGACGAGCCGGCCCAGGAGGTGGGAACCAACGTCATCGTGACGCCCGGTGTCCCCGGCACGAAGGTGACGACCTGGCAGGTGACGCTGGTCGACGGTGTGGAGAAGGGGCGGACGCTCGTCTCCGAGACCGTGACCGTGCCTCCGGTCGACGAGGTCACCGCGGTCGGCGTCGGCCAGCCCGCACCTCCACCCGCGCCCGAAGCCGAGCCGGCACCCGATGCGGGCGGCGGATGCGACCCGAACTACAGCGGGGCGTGCGTCCCCATCGCGTCAGACGTCGACTGCGCCGGCGGAAGCGGCAACGGGCCGGCGTACGTGCAGGGACCGGTGACGGTGATCGGCTCCGACATCTACGACCTCGACCGGGACGGCGACGGCATCGCCTGCGACTGAGGCTGCGCCGGGCAGTCGCGCGTCGTTCCGCTCAGGCGAGCGGGCGCAGCTCGGCGGGGAGGGGCCAGGGCAGCTCGTACTCGACGAGGGATGCCGTGATGTCGCCGTAGTCGTCCTTCTTCACCCGGATGCGCCGCGTGCTGACCTCGGTCAGGCGCACCCGGAGCGGCGAGCCGTCAGCGCGCTCGAGCTGGAACGGTTCGGCGAGGTAGCGCAGCCCCGTCTCCTCGAGCAGTTCCTCGGCGGCGAACCAGTCGAGCGGGTCGCTGATCTCCCGGCCGAGCAGGTCGATCACGACGAAGCCGTCGCCCTCCGGCCGCATCCACCCGAGGAGTTCCCCGTCGCCGCGGCGGTGTTCGATCCATCCGTCCTGGTCCACCCTCCGACGCTAGCGCACCGCGCTCCGTGCGCCACCTTCCGCGGCGGCACCGGCGCGCAGTAGGGTTCGGGCATGGCAGAGCCGACGACCGAGCCGAGGCGGTTCGACCCTCAGCGATTCGACCTGCAGACCGACCCCGCCGCGCTCGACGACCTGCGGCGGCGCCTCCGGGCCATCCGCTGGCCCGACCGGCTCGACGAGGGCGGCTGGGGGCTCGGTGCCGACATCGATTACCTCCGCGAGCTGGTGCGGTACTGGGCCGAGGAGTTCGACTGGCCGGCTCAGGAGGCGGCGCTGAACCGGCTGCCGCACTACCGAGTGACCCTCGGTGAGCCCGCACCGCTCAGCATCCACTTCGTCCACGCCCGCGCGGTGGCCGCGCCGGGTCTGCGACCGCTGCCCCTCGTGCTCACCCACGGCTGGCCCGACTCGTTCTGGCGGTACAGCAAGCTCATCCCGCTGCTCACCGACCCGGGCGCGCACGGCGCCGACCCCGCCGACGCCTTCGACGTGGTCGTGCCCGACCTGCCGGGCTACGGCTATTCCGAGCGGCCCACCGACCGGCCGCGGAGCTCGCTCGACGTCGCACACCTCTGGGCAGAGCTCATGGCCGGGCTCGGCTACGAGCGCTTCGGTGCGAGCGGCGGCGACATGGGCAGCCATGTCAGCCGCTACCTCGCGCTCGAGTATCCCGAACGGATGCCCGCGGTGCACCGCACCGACGCCGGCGTTCCCCGCCCGCTCGGCGACGGCGCCGACCTCACCGCCGAGGAACAGCGGTGGATCGACGACGGCGCACGCTGGCTCGCCGCCGAGGGCGCGTACGGTGCGATCCACCGCACCAAGCCGCAGACGGCCGCCGTGGGCCTGAACGATTCACCGGCCGGTCTCGCGGCGTGGATCGTGGAGAAGCTCCGGTCGTGGAGCGACTGCGGGCCGGACGGCGATCTGGCGAGCGCCTACAGCAACGACGAGATCCTCACGAACGTCATGATCTACTGGCTCACGGAGACCATCGGGTCATCGATGCGGATGTACCACGCGAACGCCGCCCTCCCGCCCGAGCAGCTCGCACGCCGCGTGGAGGTGCCGGGCGGCTTCTCGCTGTTCCGCGGCGACATCCTCACCCCGCCGCGGGCCTGGCTCGACCGCAGCGCCAACACGGTGCGGGTGACCGAACCCGAACGGGGCGGCCACTTCGCCGCCTTCGAGCAACCCGCGCGCTACGCCGAGGAGCTGCGCGACTTCTTCCGCCCCTACCGCGCCGTTTAGCACAGGCAGCTCACACGGCTCAGACGGCGCGGATGCGCGGGTCGTCCTCGTTCCACTTCTGCACCGACTGGACCACCCAGAACACGACGAAGAGCCCCAGCGCGATCGCCTCTCCCACGAACAGCGGCGAGGGCGTCACCTCGACGGCGAGCCCCGAGCCCACCACGACGATGAGGCCGAGCAGGTCGACCACGAGCGCGACCGCGATGACCCAGTACGCGACCCGCAGCGCAGCTGGGAAGCGCCAGGTGGGGTGGTCGGCCGGTTCGATCGCGTTGGCGACCGCGACCCCCGCGATGAGCCCGAAGAACACCACCGATGCGGCCAGGTGCGTCGACGCCAGGAACGCCTCGCGCTGTGCCGTCCAGGCCACGAAGACCACGACGAGCACCGCGATCGCGATGGCGAACGACGGCACGAGCGACCGCACGGCCGCCCACCCCTCCCGCTCGGCGCGCACCGACGCCACGACGATCGCCACGACCACGGCTCCGGTGCCGACGATGAGGTACGTCCAGACGCCGATCTCGACGTCGGGCAGCACCGTGGAAGGGGTGCAGGTCGCCGCCGCACCGCAGACGTCGTCGGCCGCCCCCGGCGACTTCGACGGCGTGAGCAGGGTCGGCACCAGCGCGATCAGCGGCGCGAACAGGGCCGCCGCGTCGAGCAGAGCCCGCTGCACGCCGCGCCCCGAGAGCGCGAGCATGCCGAGCGCCGCCGCCACCAGGGCGCCGACCAGCACGTTGCGAGCGGGTGTGTAATAGTAGGCGCTGATCGAGACGAGCACGCCGTCGTCGATGGTGACGAGGGTGACCGCCACCCCGATGAGCACGACGGTCGCCGCGATGCCGAGCCGCAGATTGCGGTAGGTGAGCTGCAGGGTGGTGCTGGCGGCCACGGCGATCCTCTCGTGCTGCTCAGCCGCCCCGAGCGAACGGATGCGCAGCTCCTGCCATTCGACCACCACACCCCGCTCGGCGCGAGCACCGCCGCGCCACGGGCCGCACCGGGCGGCCCAGGCGCACCAGGCGCAGCGTCGCCCCAGCCTGCGTCAACGCCGCGGCCCGCGTCAGCGCCTCAGCCCGCGTCGCCCACCGCGACGACGCGACCGTCGGCGTGCACGTCGTAGAGTTCGTCGCCGGCCCGCAGCCCGCGGAGCACCGCGTCGGGGTCGAGCGCCGCGACCGCCGGCCTTCCCGCATCCGTCCCGCCCACCGAGAGCGCCCCGTCGAGCCGCACGGCCGCCCCGAACAACGACTCGATCACGAGCGCGACCCACGCACCCGACGAGGAGCACGCCCAGTCGGTGATGTACGGCAGCTGCGGCGGTGCCTTGCGCGCCCCGCCGTTGATGCCGGCGAGCGCCTCCTCCACGAAGTGCGCCTGACCGGTCGGTCCCTGATTGGTCGAGCGGACGAGGCCGCCGATCCACTCCGTCGCCACCGCCGGCGCGCCGAGCGCGACCAGTGCCCGCGCCGCATCGGCGGGCCAGGCCGGGTAGGCGCCGTTCCACTGGTGGTCGGGCCGCACCGAGAAGCTCGCGTCGGGGTCCCACGGCGAGAGGGCGCGCATCCAGTTGTCCGTCTGCAATTCGCGCTGGAAGAACGCCACCATCTCGGCCCGCAGCTCGCCCGGTAGGTCACCGGCGATCGTCGTGCCCACGACGTTGAAGTCGTAGCAGTGCCGCACCGGGAGCCGGCTGCCGTCGGGCTGGCGGGCGACGAAGTGACCTGTCCCGGGGTCGTAGAGGCCGAGCACGTCGCCGACGAGCGCGGATGCATCGGCCCGCAGCGACGCCGCGAGCGCCTCGTCGCCCGTCAGCGCCGCCACCTCGGCGGCGGTGCGCAGGCACCACACGTTCGCCGCGTTGAGGCTCGCCACCTCGTGGGTGTAGGAGCTGACGCACTCGAGCAGGTTGTCGATGCCGCCGTAGTCGGCCAGCGGGCTCGTGCCGCGGAGTCCCTGCCAGGCGAGCGCCCAGGAGTGCAGGTGTTCGCGCACGGTGCGTCCGTCGGCCATCTCCTCGTCGAGATACCCGCGGTCGCCGGTGAAGCGCACGTAGTCGCTCACCAGTCTGGTCATGGCGTAGTCGTTCACCGAGTACCAGCGACCCACCGGGCCTCCGGTCAGCGACGAGGTGCCGAAGTGGGTGTGGATGTCGCTGCCGATCCAGTGCGTCAGCTGCCGCTTCATCTCGGCCGGGTCGAGCAGGGCGTGCGACACCGAGCTGAGGCTGTAGTCCCAGATGAACGTGGTCGTGGCCCAGTAGTTCGGCATCAGCGTGTCGTAGCTGCGGCCGAGCACGTTCCCCGCGAACTCGCGCCGGAACCAGATCACGCCGAGCGCGCCCCACCAGTACAGCCGGCGCAGGTCGTCGGATGCGGTGTCCAGCACCGGCAGACGCCCCGAGTACTCGGTGTTCCCGGGCGTGAAGATCGCCTCGAGCTGCCGGTTCCACAGGGCTTCGGATGCCCGTACCGCTCCGGGCACGTCGGCCGCCACCCGCGCGAACACCGCCTCCGCCTCCGCGCGCGAGGCCGCGACGGCCTGCACGAACCCGAACCGCGTGCTGCCGCCGGTGCCGCCACCGACCTCCGCCCCGCCGCCGTCGCCCGCACCGCCCGTCAGGTCGAGGGTCACCGTCACCTCACCGCCGCGCCCCATCCCCCCGATCCCGATCTCGAACCCCTCGGTCTCCCCCACCGGAATCCCGCTCAGCCGCGCCTCGCCGGGCACGTCGACGCCCTGCACACTCCACGCGTCACCCTCGGGGTCGCCGAACACCAGCGCAGGCGCAGCCGCGATCGTCGACGTCTCCACTCTGTTCGTCGCGTCCGGCGGCTCGGCGTCGAGCCAGGCCCGCCCCGCATCCGTCACCCGCGCGTTGAGCGCGAGCGCGAACGTCGCCGACGTGCGCCCGCCCGCGGAAGCGGGCGCGAGGGCCGTGACCGCGACATCCACCGCCACCGCGGTCTCCCCCGGCACGCACACCGTGGTGGTGACGATCCGCAGCCCGTTCACCCTCCGCGGTGCGCACCACGCGGTCGGCCCGCCACTCGTGCGTCACCGGAACGCCGTACGACTCGAACACCCGCCCGTCGACGAACAGCACCCCCGTGACGGCGGCGCCCTGCGCGATTGGCGGGAAGGTCGCCGCGCCCACGGCCGTCAGGTCGTGCTCGACCCGCACCGTGCCCAGGAAGTTCGTGAGCCCGGCGGGCGCGATCAGGTCGTCGTAGTGGTGGGTGACCGGGTCGGCGGCGAGGTCGTCGACCGTGGGGATGAGCGGATTCGGCATCGAGATCTCTCTAGTACTGCCCGAGCGCGAGGCCCTTGGCGAAGAACTTCTGGGTGAACAGGAACAGCACGACCGTCGGCAGCGACACCAGGATGCCCGCCGCCAGCACCGTCGACAGCTGCGCACCCCCGTAGGTGCTCTGCATGCCGCTGAGCGTCGTGACGATGGGCCGCACGTCGTCGGACTGACTGAGCGTGAGCCCGAGCAGCAGGTCGTTCCAGACGAACGTGGCCTGCAGGATGAAGATGGCCACCAGGGCGCTGAGCGACATCGGGATGTAGACCCGGGTGAAGATGCGCCAGGTCGATGCCCCGTCGACCACCGCCGCCTCGAACACGTTGTGCGCGATGCCGGAGAAGAAGTTGCGCATCACGAACGCCGAGAACGGCACCGAGATGGCGGTGTAGATGAGCACCATGCCGAGCCGGGTGTCGAACAGGCCCACCCGGGAGTAGCCGTCGAACAGCGGGATGAGCACCATCTGCAGCGGGAAGACGGTGCCGCCGAAGATTACGACGAACCACGCGAAGCCGTGCTTCAGCCGCAGCGCGACGATCGCGAACCCGGCGGCGGCGCCGACGAGCACGGCGACGATCGGCGACACGACGGCGTAGATGAGCGTGCTGAACACGGCGTCGCCGAGACCGGAGAGGGAAAGCGCATCCGACATGTTCTCGAACAGCGCGAAGCCGTTCGGCAGCCACGCCTCCTTCGAGGTGAAGTCGGCGGGCGACTTGGCGGCGTTGATGACGAGGAGGTAGACCGGCAGCAACCAGATGATGCCGGCGACGATCAAGACGGCGGTGCGGATGAATCTCGACATCGAGCCCTCCTAGATCTCGTTCTTCTTCGACAGCTGCTGCCGGAGATAGAGCACGGATGCCACGAGCGTGACGATGGTGAGGAACACCGCGATCGCCGACCCCAGCCCGTAGTCGCTGTTGACGAAGGTGTCTTTGTACATGGTGAGTGCGAGGGTCTCGGATGCCCGTCCCGGACCGCCCTTCGTCATGCCCTGCACGATGTCGAAGGTCTTGAGGCTCGCCACGATCGAGAGCCCGATCACCACCGCGGTCAACGGCCGGAGCATCGGCCACAGGATGCTGCCGAACAGCCGCGCACCCCGGGCGCCGTCCAGGCGCGCCGCCTCGAGCGGCTCCTTCGGGATGGACTGCAGCCCGATGGTGAACAGCAGCGCGTTCACGCCCACGCCCTGCCACGACGACGCGAGGATCATCACGACGGTGTTGAGCGGCGCATCCAGCAGCCAGCGAGGCGGATCGACGACGCCGACGAGGGCGAGCGCCTGGTCGAGCGCGCCATCGCTCTGCAGGATGAACGACCAGATCAGTCCCACCCCGATGCCCGAGATGGCGTAGGGGATGAGGAAGGGCAGCCGCAGCCAGATGCCGCCCTTGAGGTCGAAGGTGAGCAGGGCGAGGCCGAGGCCGAGCCCCACCGGCACGATCAGCGTGCCGGCCACCCAGAGCAGCGTGTTGCCGAGCGAGCCGAAGAACTCGGGGTCGGCGAACATCGCCCCGTAGTTGGCCAGGCCCACCCAGTCGGGGTCGCCGAGCCCGTTGTACTCGGTGAAGCTGAGGTAGGTCGTCCAGAGCAGCGGTGCGTAGAGCAGCACCGCCACCAGGATCACGCCCGGGGCGATGAAGCCCCGGGCGGACCACTGGTAGCTGGTCGAGTCACGACGAGACACGAAGGCTTCCGTTTCTTACTTCTGGTCGGTGCCCTGATCGGCCCAGTATGCGTCGGCCGCATCCTGGATCTTCTGCAGGAACGGCAGCGGGTCGCCCGGGTTCGCGTTG
Source organism: Corynebacterium-like bacterium B27 (assembly GCA_000333435.1). Classification (GTDB taxonomy): domain Bacteria; phylum Actinomycetota; class Actinomycetes; order Actinomycetales; family Microbacteriaceae; genus Herbiconiux. The sequence goes on from BADC01000626.1 coordinate 9,369, forward strand.
AACGCCCCGAACTGCTCCAGTGCCACGGTGAGGATGGGGGTGGGCGTGGCCTCGAAGTACCGCTCGACGAGCTGGTCGTCGGTCGCCACCGAGGTGCCGAGCTCGCTCAGGGCCTGGTTGGCCACCGTCGCCTTCGGATTGAACGGCACGTCGCCGCGCGCCTCGCTCCACGCGCTCTGCGCATCCGGGCTCATCCACCATTCGGCGAAGGCCATGCCGAGGTCGCGCTGGGGCGAGTTCTCGGCGGTGCAGAGCGGGCCGGTCTCGACCGCGACGGCGTTCGGGTCGACGTCGGAGTTCACCGCGGGGATCACGAAGAAGTCGTAGTCGGTGCCCTGGGTCATGCCCGCGGCATCCAGCGACGCCCCGAAGAAGCTGCCGAAGTTGATCATGGCCATGTCGCCCTGCTTCAGCATGACCGCCGGGTCGGTGGTGCTGCCGGCGTCGCTGAACCAGCCCTTCTTCTGCTGGTCGAGCCAGACGTTCATGATGTCGACGATGCGCGGGTCGGTGTACTTCACCTCGCCGGTCGAGAGCCCGTTGTAGAGCTCGGGGTCGGTGCCGGCGACGAGCTGCTGGAACCAGGGGAAGGTGAACAGCACGCTGGTCTGGTAGAACGGCGTGACACCGTTGGCCTTGAGGGTCGCGGCATCCTGCATCAGTTCGTCCCAGGTGGTGGGCTTCTCGAGGCCGTTCTCGTCGAAGATCTTCTTGTTGTAGTACATGATCCAGTAGGCGATGTTCATCGGCACGCAGTACTGCTTGCCGTCGATCGTGTAGTACTTCTTCAGGTCTTCGCTGACGTAGCCGTCTTTGATCGCCTTGTCCCAGATGTCGGTGGTCTCGGCGACGAGGTTCTCGTCGACGAGCTCCTTGAGCGACGACCCGGTGTGCCAGCTGAACAGCCCCGGGCTCTTGTTGGTGCGGAACGACTGGCGGATGAACGCGTCGTACTGGTTCGCATCCGAGTACCCGGTCGTGTTCAGCTCGATGTCGACGTCGGAGCTCGAGGTCTCGCTCAGCGTGTCGAAGTCGGGCTCCCAGGCCGCCTTGTCGGTGTAGAAGTTCAGGGTGCCGGTGGTGGCGCCGTCGCTGGAGCCGCCTCCGCCGCCGGAGCAGGCGGTCAGGGCCAGGGCGGCAACCGAGACGGTGGCCAGGAGGCCGAGCCTCCGTGTCGTCGATTTCATCGTGAACTCCCTCGTTCTCTGTGGTTCGTCGGTACTGCGTGGTGCGGGGTGGTGTGCGTTGGGTCTTCCGTGCCGCGCACGGAGGCTTGACGGGGGAAGCG
>BADC01000625.1 GCA_000333435.1 Corynebacterium-like bacterium B27
GCGGTCGCGGCGTTCCCGAACGGGCATCCGCGGAGCAAGGCCAGCTTCCACGACGTCGACGCGCTGCTGGCCAAACAGGTGGCGGGCGCGGAGTTCGCCATCACGCAGCTCTTCTTCCACGCCGACGACTACCTCGGCTTCGTCGAGCGCGCCCGCGCCGGCGGCGTGACCATGCCGATCGTTCCGGGCATCATGCCGGTGACGAAACCGGCACGGCTGCTGCGTATCGCCGAACTCGCCGGCCAGGACGTGCCGACCGATCTGCTGCGTGCGCTCGAGGGCGCGCCTGACGACGAGGCGCGATTCCGCGTCGGCGTCGACCATGCTGCCGACCTCGCTCGCACGGTGCTCCGTGGCGGAGCGCCGTCGCTGCACCTCTACACCTTCAATCAGCACCGTGCCGCACTCGCCGTCCTGCGGGCGTGCGGTCTCCTCCCCGCCCCATCGATCAAGGAATACGCATGAGCAACCAGACCTCCTTCCCGGCCGGCACCATCCTCGGCTACCCGCGCATCGGCCGTCGCCGCGAACTGAAGAAGGCCGTCGAGGCCTTCTGGGCCGGCACGATCGATGCCGACGAACTCGAGGCGACCGCCGCGAGCCTGCGCTCGGCGACGCGCGCCCGCCTGGTCGAGCTGGGGCTCGGGCAGAGCGACTCGTCGATCCCGGAGAGCTTCTCCTACTACGACCAGGTGCTCGACGCAGCGGTGACGGTGGGCGCCGTGCCGGCTCGGTTCGCCGACCTCGTCGATGCGGAGGACCGCATCGATCTCGCCGGCTACTTCACCATCGCCCGCGGCGAGGGCGCGCGGGCGCCGCTCGAGATGACGAAGTGGTTCGACACGAACTACCACTACCTCGTGCCCGAGATCGGGCCGGAGACCACGTTCTCGCTCGCGAGCCGGCGGCTTCTCGACGAATTCCTCGAGGCCAAGGCCGAGGGCTACCTCACCCGCCCGGCCATCGTCGGCCCGGTGACGTTCCTCCTCCTCAGCAAGGCGAGCGACGACGCGCCGGAGGGGTACCGGCCGCTCGACCGGCTCGCCGACCTGCTGCCGGTGTACCAGCAGCTCCTGGCAGAACTCGCCGATGCGGGCGCCGAATGGGTGCAGCTCGACGAGTCGGCGCTCGTCAGCGAGAGCATCGACATTCCCCGGGCGGATGCCCTCGAAGCGCTCCGCACCTCCTACGCGGCCCTGACGACGGGGGAGCGGCCCTCGATCTTCGTCGCTTCGGCCTACAACAGCCTGGACGACGCCCTGCCGGTGCTCGTCGAGTCGGGCGTCGAGGCGATCGGCCTCGACCTCGTGCGCGGCGAACTGCCCGATGCCCTCGACCCCGCGCTCGGCCACCTCGGCGAGACCGTGCTGGTGGGCGGCGTGATCGACGGTCACAACATCTGGCGCGGCGATCTCGCGGGCGCCTACGCGAAGCTCGAGGCGCTGGGGGCGTTCACCTTCAACGTGTCGGTGTCGTCGTCGACCTCGCTCTTCCACCTGCCGCACGACGTCGCCGACGAGTCGAAGCTCGACCCGCGCCTGGTCTCCTGGCTCGCCTTCGCCGACCAGAAGGTGCAGCAGATCGCGACCCTCGCGCACGGCCTGAGCGGCGGCCGCGTCGCGATCGAGGACGAGCTCGCGGCGGCGACCGCGGCGCTCGCCGATCGCCTCGCCGCACCCGGTGTGCGCGACGGAGCGGTGCGTGCCCGGGAGGCGGCTCTGACGGGTGGCGACTTCACCCGCGACAGCTACGCCGACCGCCTCGCGGCTCAGGATGCGGCGCTCGGCCTGCCCCTGCTGCCCACCACCACGATCGGGTCGTTCCCGCAGACCGGCGACATCCGTCGCGCCCGCGCCCGCCTGCTGAAGGGCGAGCTCACGCAGGAGGACTACACGGCACTGATGCGCGACGAGATCCGCCGCGTGGTGCAGCTGCAGGAGGAGATCGGGCTCGACGTGCTGGTGCACGGCGAGCCGGAGCGCAACGACATGGTGCAGTACTTCGCCGAGCACCTCGACGGTTTCGCGGTGACCGAGCACGGTTGGGTGCAGTCCTACGGCAGCCGTTGCACCCGGCCCTCGATCCTCTGGGGTGACGTGTCCCGGCCGGCTCCCATCACGGTCGACTGGTCGGTGTTCACCCAGAGCCTGACCGCCAAGCCGGTGAAGGGGATGCTCACCGGCCCGGTCACCATCCTCGCCTGGTCGTTCGTGCGCGACGACCAGCCGCTCGGCGAGACCGCGCGGCAGGTCGCCTTCGCTCTCCGGGACGAGATCCACGACCTCGAGGAGGCCGGCATCGGCATCGTGCAGGTCGACGAGCCCGCGCTCCGCGAACTGCTGCCGCTCAAGAAGCGCGACCAGCCCGCCTACCTCGACTGGTCGGTCGGGGCGTTCAAGCTGGCGACGTCAGGGGTCGGGGCGGCGA
>BADC01000624.1 GCA_000333435.1 Corynebacterium-like bacterium B27
CGTCGTCAGGCGGTAGCGATCGCCGGCCAGGGTGACGTCGATCTCACGCAGCGAGAGTTCTCCCGCCGGGTGCGCGGAGAAGTAGTGCTCGCCAGCCATAGAGGGAATCTAGCAAACAAGGAGGCTAGTCTTGACCGCAATGTCAGACCACGAGACCGGTGACACCGAGACCACGAACGACGACGTCGTCGCCCGCGTGCTGTCCCGTGCCGAGACCCGATCGAGCGGCTATTCGCTCTTCGCCACCGGCGCGGCGCAGGCGCTGCAGCGACCCGAGACCACGGCGACGGATGCGGGTGACGGCTACGACGGCGACCAGTTCGACCGAGACGACCGCCAGTCGCTCCGCCGCGTCGCCGGGCTCTCGACCGAGCTCGACGACGTCACTGAGGTCGAGTACCGGCAGTTGCGCCTGGAGAACGTCGTGATCATCGGCGTCTACTCGCAGGGCACGCTCGCCGACGCCGAGAACTCGCTGCACGAACTCGCCGCGCTCGCCGAGACGGCGGGTGCGGTGGTGCTCGACGGGCTGCTGCAGCGCCGGCCACATCCCGACCCCAGCACCTACTTCGGCAAGGGCAAGGCCGAGGAGTTGCGCGCCATCGTGGCCTCGCTCGGCGCCGACACGGTGATCGCCGACACCGAGCTCGCCCCGAGCCAGCGTCGTGCGCTCGAAGACGTGGTGAAGGTGAAGGTGATCGACCGCACCGCGGTCATCCTCGACATCTTCAGCCAGCACGCCAAGAGCCGTGAGGGCAAGGCCCAGGTCGAGCTCGCGCAGCTCGAGTACCTGCTGCCGCGGCTGCGCGGATGGGGTGAGTCGATGTCCCGCCAGGCCGGTGGCCAGTTGGGTGGCGCGGGTGCCGGAATGGGCTCGCGCGGGCCGGGTGAGACGAAGATCGAGCTCGACCGCCGCCGCATCCACACCCGCATGGCCAAGCTCCGCCGCCAGATCAAGGAGATGAAGCCGGCGCGCGACGCGAAGCGGGCCAACCGCAAGCGCAACGCCGTGCCGAGCGTCGCGATCGCCGGGTACACCAACGCCGGCAAGTCGTCGCTGCTGAACCGCGTGACGAGCGCGGGCGTGCTGGTCGAGAACGCCCTGTTCGCGACCCTCGACGCCACGGTGCGCAAGGCGTCGACCGCCGACGGCCGGCCGTACACGCTGGCCGACACGGTCGGTTTCGTGCGGCAGCTGCCGCACCAGCTGGTGGAGGCGTTCCGCTCGACCCTCGAAGAGGTCGCCGACGCGGATGTGGTGGTGCACGTCGTCGACGGATCGCACCCCGACCCGGCCAGCCAGATCACCACGGTGCGCGACGTGCTCGGCGACGCCGGCGCGCGTGACATCCCGGAGATCGTCGTGTTCAACAAGAGCGACCTCGTCTCGCCCGACGACCGCTTGGTGCTGCGCGGCCTCGAACCGCACGCCATCTTCGTGTCGGCACGCACCGGCGAGGGCATCGCCGAGTTGCTGGCGGCGATCGACGCGATCCTGCCGCGGCCGAGCGTGCCGGTCGACCTGCTCGTCCCCTACGAGCGGGGCGACGTGGTGACGATGCTGCACGAGAAGAACACGGTCCTCAGCACCGAGTACGAGGCCGACGGAACCCACGTGCGCGCGCTCGTGAACCCCGAGTTCGAGGAGCGACTGGTGGAGTTCGCGGTCGACCGCTGACCCGCCCCGGCGGCCGACCGGCCTTCTTCGGAGGCGGCCGGCCGCATCCGCTCGTCACATTCGGTCACAGCCCTGTTGCCCGCGGGGGTGGCTTGTTAGAGTCGTCGCAATCGTTGCCCACCCGGGCACGAGGAGCGACAGCCGAGCCCGGCACCCGCCCACGAAGCGCCTTCGACCGCGATGGTTCCGGATGCGCCGTGGTCGCGTGCGGCCTCGGCACCACGGCACTCCCGGCGAGACGTCAACCGACCTCGACCACAGGGAGCACCGCCGATGACCGCATCCGCCTCGCGCACCCCGTCCGGGTCCGGTGCGCCGGAGGCCGACTGTCCGGAGCCCGACTGTCCCGACGTCGCCGCCGTTCCGTTCTCGTTCGAACTCTTCCCGCCGCGCTCCGAGCAGGCCGCCGCCGCGGTGCGCGAGACGGTGCGGATGCTCGCTGCTGCGCAGCCGCAGTACATCTCGGTCACGTACGGCGCCAACGGTACGAGTCGCGACACGTCGATCGAGCTGCTCCGCTACATCCTCGAGCACACCGACGTGCATCCGCTCGCCCACCTCACCTGCGTGGGCAATTCGCACGCGGAGGCCTCGAAGGTCATCCGCGAATTCCTCGAGGCCGGCGTCACCAGCTTCCTCGCCTTGCGCGGCGACCCGCCCGCCGATGCGCCCGCGGGCGAGGTGGTGCTCGGCGATCTGCACAGCGCCAGCGAGCTGGTGCAGCTCATCCACCGGGTGCAGGCCGAACGGATGCCCTACACCGAAGAAGGGGTGCCGGGCCTGCCCGGGGCGACCCGCGTGAAAGACGGGCGGCGCCGGCTCGAAGTGGCGGTCGCGGCGTTCCCGAACGGGCATCCGCGGAGCAAGGCCAGCTTCCACGACGTCGACGCGCTGCTGGCCAAACAGGTGGCGGGCGCGGAGTTCGCCATCCACGACGGCCGGCAGCGATCGCCGTTCGGGCATGGCGTCGAGGCTCATCGGGTGCTCGCGCGAGGTCAACTGCCGGCGCCACTCGTTCAGGGCGCCGGTGTCGATGCCGCGGCGCCAGAACTCCGACGGCGCGCCCGACACGGCGGCGGCGAGTTCGGAGTCGTCGAGCGTGGCCAGCAGCCGTGCCGTCTCGGCATCGGGGCCCGTCGCCGAACGGTTGGGCGGGTCGAACTGCTCCCAGGCGCGATCCCAGTCCCGGCGCCAGAGCGCCGCCATCTCCCCCGAGGACAATCGGGGTCCTGATGCCAGCCGCGAACTCGCCCCGAGCTCCGGCACCTCCTCGAGCGGCGGTACCTCTCGGATCTCGAGCCGCCACAGCTCCCGGGCGAACAGCAGATCGATCAGGCCGAACGGAGCGTTGTCCCGGTGCAGCACCATGTCGTGCGGCCAGACGGTTTCGGAGGGCTCAGCCATCCATCGAGGGTAGCGGCCCGGTCGCGGCCGGGCCAGACCACGCGGCCCGGGACTGGCCGCGCGGTCGGGCGCGCCGCGGGTCAGGCCGCCTTCGCGTAGCCTCCGTCGCTCGACCGGCCCGCGCGGGGCGTCTGCACCTCGGTCGCGGCAGCGATCCGCCCGACCCGTGCGCCCGGCGCGACCGTCGTGTCGCTGTCGATGTTCGTGTCGTCGGCGATCACCGCGTCGGCACCGATCTTCGAGTGGCTGCCGATCTTCGAACGGCGGCCGATGCGAGCCCGCTCGCCGATGTGCACGTTGGCGCCGACCATCACACCCGATCCGATCACCGCGCCGCTCTCCACCCAGCTGCCGGAGCCGAGCCAGGCCTTCGGGCCGATGTGGGCGCCCGTCTCGATGTAGGTCGTCGGGTCGACGAACACGGTCGGGTCGACCTCAGCGCCGACTGCGACGTATCCCTTGCCGTTGGGGTGGCGGCGATACCGCGACACGACTCCGCGTTCGCCCTCGATCTCTAGGAATGTTCTGCTCACGTTGTATGCAACCGACAACACCCCGGCTTCATTCCGCATGGGGAGCACAACGCGCGGCGGCGTGGGAATGCTCGAAGGGGAGGATAATCGAAGCAGTGACCGAGAACCGATCCGCCTTCGCCGTGGTGGTGCCCGTCAAGGGCACCGCGGCCGGCAAGACCCGCATGGCACCCGGCCTCGACCCGCGCCAGCGCATGCTGCTCGTCGAGGCGTTCGCCCTCGACGCGGTCTCGGCGCTCACCGCGTCGCCCTTCGTGAGCCGCGTCATCGTGGTGACGGATGCCGCGGCCGACCTCTCCCGATCGCTGCGCACCCTCGGTGCCGACATCGTGGCCGACCAGGGTGGTGGCCTCAATGCGGCCGTGACGACGGGTCTGGAGGCGGCCAGGGCCAGGGACCCGCAGACCGCACTGGCAGCGCTCCTCGGCGATCTGCCGTGCCTCGTGGCGGCCGATGTCGACGACGCCTTCCGGCGCGCGGCCGAGCATCCGCTCGCCGTGGTGCCGGATGCGGAGGGCAGCGGTACGACGCTCATCACCGCCCGCCCCGGCCTGGCGCTCGAGCCGCGCTTCGGCGCAGGATCG
>BADC01000623.1 GCA_000333435.1 Corynebacterium-like bacterium B27
CCGCCATCCCGATCGCGTCGATCGACCGCCAGCATGCTCTCGCGGTCGGCGCCCTGGTGTGCCAGGACGCGTTGCAGCGCGCCGGTGGCAGCGGTCCGATCGACGTCGACGGGCCGTTGCGCGAAGCGCTCGACGCGGCGCCGGAGGCCGAGACGTGGGCGCGGCGGTTCCTCGACCGCAACGTGCGCTGGCGGCGCACCGAGATCACGCCGCGGCAGACCCACGTAACCATCGCGATGTCGGTCGACGGGGTGCGCTCGGCCTGCACTCCTTACCCCGACCAGCGGCTGTACGCGCTCCTGGAGTCGACGATCGCGCTCTGCACCGAGTTCGTCGCGCGGGAGGGGGCGGAGCGGGTGGAGCAGGAGGCGGTGGAACGCGCATCCGCCGTGCCGGCAGCCCCTGGTGCCGCAACCGAGCCGGAGGGGCCGCGCCGCGACTTCACCCGTCACATGTGACGTGATGGAAATACGGCGTTGATAGCCTGGGACCATGAGCAGCGTCGCCGTGGTCCCCGGCTCCTTCGACCCCATCACCCTCGGTCACATCGACGTGATCGAGCGTGCCGCGACCCTCTTCGACGAGTTGCACGTCGTGGTGGTGCACAACCCGGACAAGCACGCCCTCATCCCGATCGCACACCGGGTGGCGTTGATCGAGAAATCCCTCGAGGAGCGCGGTCTCACGGCCGGCAACATCGTCATCAACTCGTGGAGCGTCGGTCTCCTCGTCGACTATTGCACGGATGTGGGTGCCTCGGCGATCGTGAAGGGCATCCGTTCGCAGGTCGACGTGGCGTACGAGACGCCGATGGCCATCGTGAACCGCAACCTGGCGGGGGTGGAGACGATCTTCCTGCTGCCCGACCCGGCGCACGCCCACGTGTCGAGTTCGCTGGTGCGCCAGGTGTCGGCGCTCGGCGGCGATGTGGCGCCGTACGTGCCGAAAGCGGTCGCGGAGTTCCTCAAGCACACGACCGATTAGGCCACGATGACGAAGATGCGGGTCGGCTACGCCGCCATGCTCGAGCAGTTCGCGCCGAGCGAAGCGGTGGCCCTCTCGGCCTACGCCGAGGAGCACGGTTTCAGCGGCGTGATGGCGGCCGACCATTTCCAGCCCTGGGTGCCCCGGCAGGGGCAGTCGTCGTTCGTCTGGAACGTGCTCACCGCGATCGGTGAGCGCACCCGTGGTGATTTCGGGCCGGGCGTGACGGCGCCGAGCTTCCGCTGGCATCCGGCCATGGTCGCGCAGGCGTCGGCCACCCTCGGCGCGATGTATCCGGGGCGGCACTGGCTCGGGCTCGGGTCGGGGGAGGCGCTGAACGAGCACATCTTGGGCGGGTACTGGCCCGAAGCGCCCGAACGCATCAACCGGATGTTCGAGGCCATCGACGTCATCAACAAACTCTTCACGGCATCCCTCGCCGGCAAGGACGTGAAGCACTCGGGCACGTTCTTCAAGCTCGAGTCGACCCGGTTGTGGACCATGCCCGCCGAGGCGCCCCCGGTGCTGGTGGCGACCGCCGGGCCGGTGACGGCGCGGCGGGCCGGACGCACGGTCGACGGGCTGATCACGGTCGGGGCGCCGCTGGAGAAGATCTCGGGCTTGTTCGCCAAGTTCGACGAGGGCGCGCGCGAGGCCGGCAAGAACCCGTCGACGATGCCCCGGGTGCTCCAGCTCCACCTCTCCTGGGCCCCGACCGACGAAGAGGCGATGGCGAACGCCTTGCACGAATGGCCGAACGGCGGCATGCGCTTCCCGAAGGCCGACATCCGCAGCCCCTTCGAGTTCGAGCAGATCGCCAAGATGGTGCGGCCGGAGGACTTCGACGGCCGGCTGGTGATCTCGAGCGATCCCGATGTGCACCGCGCCCACATCCAGCGCTTCGCCGACCTGGGGTTCGACACGATCTACCTGCACAACGTGGGCCGCAACCAGCGGGAGTGGATCGACGTGTTCGGGCGCGACGTGCTGCCGAAGCTGCACCGATGACCGGCGTCAGCGTGCTGGGCGTGCCGGGCCTGCCCGAGGTCGAGGAGGGTGCCGACCTGGTGGCGCTGATCGGCGACGCGCTGCTCGCGGCCGGCCTCGAACCGGTGGCGGGCGACATCCTCGTCGTGACGAGCAAGATCATGTCGAAGGCCGAGGGGCGGCGCATCGCGGCCGCCGACCGCGAAGACGCCATCACCGCCGAGACCGTGCGCGTGGTGGCGACCCGGGCGTACCCGGGCGGGGTGACGCGCATCGTCGAGAACCGTCAGGGCATCGTGCAGGCCGCGGCGGGGGTCGATTCGAGCAACACGCCGTCGGGCACGGTGCTGCTGCTGCCGGTCGATCCGGATGCGTCGGCGCGGGCGCTCGCCGCCGGACTGCGCGCGCGCTTCGGGGTGCGACTCGGCGTGATCGTGTCGGACACCCTCGGGCGCGCGTGGCGTGAGGGCCAGATCGACCTCGCGATCGGCGCCGCCGGGGTGACGGTGCTCGACGATCTGCGGGGGAGTCGCGACAGCTTCGGGCAGGAGCTGTTCGTGACGCAGGCCGCGGTGGCCGACGAGCTCGCGTCGGCCGCCGACCTCGTGAAGGGCAAGGCGAGCGGGATGCCCGTGGCCGTGGTGCGCGGCTACGGCCATGCGGTGGTCGACACGCTCGACACGCCGGCACGGGCCCTGTCGCGCACGGGGGAGCGGGACATGTTCCGCCTCGGCACCGACGAGGCGCTCGCGCAGGGCCGCGAGGAGGGCCGCGCCGAGGCGCTCGCCGAGCTCGCGGCGGCGCGCGAGGCGGCCTTCGCGGAGGGTCGGCGCGCCGGCCTCGCCGAGGCGCATGATGCCGGCGTCGCCGAGGTCAGAGAGGCCGCTCTGCGAGAGGGCCGAGAGGCGGGCTTCGCCGAGGGCTACGAGCGCGGGCTCGCCGAGGGCTGGTCGCGCGGCCTCGACTGCTGACGGCGCGCCGGTCCCCGTCACTCTCCCGGACGCACCTCGGACACCTCGGCGCGGGCGTATTCCGAGATGATCACGCCGGAGCGGAACGCCGTGCTCGACGCCAGGGCGAACCGGCGTCCGACGGCCGACCCGGCGGCGGTGCCGGCGCCGGGAGCGAAGAGCGGGATGCCCTGGCCGAGCACGATCGGGTGCACCTTCAGCACGAGGGCGTCGATCTCCGGCAGCAGTGCGCTCGCGAGGCGGCCACCACCACACAGCCAGATGCCCGACCCCGCCTGCCGCTTCAGGTCGCGCACGACCGCGCGGGGATCGGCGTCCGTGACGGTCACAGCGCCGTCCCTGCTCGCCTGGCTGCGGGAGAACACGTGGGTGTCGAGGTGGGGATACGGGTTGGTCAGTCCGGCCGGGAGCCCCACGGCGTACGTGTTCCAGCCCATGACCACCGCGTCGAAACGGGACCCGTCGGGCTTCAGGCCCAGTGCGGTCAGAGCGGGGGCGGGCAGGGCATCCGCGTAGTCGCGTAGCTGGGCGGCCATGTGGTCGCCGTCGGTGGCGAACATCGAGAAATCGCCGTCGGGGGCGGCGATGAAGCCGTCGAGGGTGACGGCGACGTAGTAGGTCAGTGGGCGCATCCGGAACTCCGATCACAACAAACGTAGTGGTTAATGTACTGCAGGTGTAGTGGTTGCGCTAGGGTCGTGTCATGGCCAGAAATCCGGAGCGTCGCGCTGCGCTCGCCGACGCGGGAATCGTCGTCCTCGCTCGCGAGGGCGCCCGCGGGCTCAGCCATCGGGCAGTCGACGCCGAGTGCGGGGTGCCGGCCGGCACCACCTCGAACTACTTCCGAAGCCGCCGTGCTCTGGTGGAGGCGCTGATCGAGCGTATCGGCGTGCGGCTCGCGCCGGCCCCGGAGAGGCTGCGCGAACTCGCCGGTCGCGAACCCGGCCGGGAACTCTTCGCCGACCATCTGCGCTACATCGTCGAACGTCTCACCGCCGACCCGCGCGTCGCGCTCGCGCTGCTCGAGCTGCGGCTCGAGGCCGCGCGACGGCCCGCGGTGGCGGAGGTGATCGGGCGCTGGCAGCGAGAGGCCTTCGCGGCCGACGTGGCCTACAACGATGCCGCCGGGCTGCCGGGCGGCACCGCCGAGATCGCGCTGTTCCACTACGCCATCGACGGGTTCGTGCTCGACCGGTTGACCACGCCGATCGACCCCGGCACGAGCGCCGACGCGGTGATCGACCGGCTGGTCGACGCGGTGTTCGGCGCACCTGCACGATGACCCGGGTCAGCGCCCGCTGACCCGCATCACACGATGACCCGGCGCAGCACCTCACGTTCCCCGAACGTCCACGCCGTGGTGACGAGCAGGTAGAGGCTCGCGGCGAGCGGAACGAACGCCGCGAACACCACCGTGATGAGCGGCAGCCAGCTCAGGATGCGCGCCGCCGACCCGCCCGGCGCGAACGCCGCCAGGGCGCCGCCGTCCGGGGCGCCGCCGAACGCCGCGGCACCGGCGCCGGCACCGGCACCTGAGGCCGGCGCGACCGCCAGCGCCGACCGCAGCGCCTGCCGGCGCGAGAGCAGTGCGATCCCGGCGATGAGCGCCAGGATGATCGTGCTCACCACCACTCCGACCGGATCGGTGCCGCTGCTGAGCGCGGTCGCGAAGCTCGTGCCGAGCGGCGCCCCGAACAGGGTGTGCCCGAGCAACTCGTTCGGGTGCCCGTTGATCGTGGGCAAGAGGAACAGGCCGTAGATCAGCGACAGGATCGGCGCCTGGATGACCAAGGGCAGGCAGCCGGCCAGCGGCGACGCGTTCTCCGAGGCGTAGAGCGCCATCGTCTCGCGCTGGAGGCGTTCGGGGTTCGAGCCGTGCCGTCGCCGCAGCTCGGCGATGCGCGGTGCCAGTCGCCGGCGCATCCGCTGGGCACGGGCCTGCGAGACCCCCACCGGGATCAGCACCAGCCGCACCAGCACCGTGATGAGCACCACCGTGAGCGCCGCTGCGTCAGCACCCGCGACGGGAACCAGAGCGGCGGAGAGGAACAGGACGACGGAATACGCTCCGTCGAGCGCGGCCGCAACGGGGCCGAAAGCATAGATGTTCACCAGAGTCTCCCAACGAGAACGACGAAAAGGGGTCGTCTGGTCGCCGGGCGTGCGTTCGGTGAACGCGCGCGTTCGCCTGCTCGCGCGCGCCACCGGGGCGCACGGGCGGAGCGCGAACGGGCTCGGAGCCCCTAGGCGACCGTCGGGCGGTCGCCGGGCGCTCGCGGCAACGGGCGGCCGGGAGCATCGGGGCGGCTCTGGGTGATGGTGGCGGGCAGGTCGATGCGCTCCGCCGGGGCGCGGGCGACGGATGCGCCGGCCAGGGCCACGAGCGTCGCGATCAGGATGCGCAGCGAGGCCGACGAGGCGATGGCGGCCGCGGAGGCGGCTGCGACCAGGGCGACGGCGGCGAGCACTCCGGCGCCGGTGCTCGTGGCGCCGGGCACGCCACCGGCGGCGCTCGCGTCGGCCACGAGGAGCCACGCGATGCCGAGGCCGAGCGTGACCGCGACGACGCGCCAGGCGCTGCCGCGCGTCACGCGCATCCGTTCGCTCACACAGCGACCCTACCGCGTGGCGCGATCAGCGGCTGCAGCCCAGCGCGTCGCGGCTGCCGGGGTGGTGGCCCTCAGACGCGTGGCGGGGGAGTGGCGAGGGCGCGCTCGAAGAGGGCCGGTTCGTTGCGGGTGACCCGCGAGACGACGAGGGTCTGGACGTTGCGCCGCTCGCCGTAGTGACCCGCGAAGGGCAGCTCGACGATGTGCGTCATGCCGCTGCGCCACGCCGCCACGACGGCAGGCAGCGATCGCCGTTCGGGCATGGCGTCGAGGCTCATCGGGTGCTCGC
>BADC01000622.1 GCA_000333435.1 Corynebacterium-like bacterium B27
AGTACGTCAGCGAGCAACTCGTGGAATCAGGGATTCAGCTCTGGGTCGTCGCACTGCACGTCCAGATAGTCCAGAATCGGCCCGCCGAAGCCTAGCGTCGGTGTGCTCACGAGCAGGACCGAGGAGGCATCGGACGAGATGTCGAGCTTCGCGCGAGTCGGGACCAGCAGATGGCGCTTGCCTGCCTTGTCGAGAGCGAGGCGGGTGACCTCATCTCCCGATGGGGAAGGTAGGGCGTACGAGTTGTAAAGATTGGTCGTGGGCGGACTCAGGATGGCCCACGCCTTCCGAATTCGGTCCTCGGTGGTGGTCGGCATCAGACGACCTGATCATCTTCGGAGTAGAGCGCGTCTTGGAGATCGATCTCTTCGGTGTCGTATTCGTCGACACCTTCGAGCCCTCTCAGATCCACCGCCATGTGTGTGACGCTGCTTCCTCCGCCTACGTCGCCAGGGAAGACGATTCCGATTCCGATCACTGGCAATTTCGCATCCATCGGAACACGGGCCGGACGCTCGTCGAGCGTCTCGCCGGGCTGTCTGGCGGGTTCGCTCACCTGATTGATGGGGTAAACGACCAAGAGGCCTCGGTCTCGATGCGTCTCGTCATCATTTCGCATCTGCACCAACGATGACTCCGATGCTGTCAGAGAAACACTCTTGCCTGCCATGAGGTCGAGAACTCGATCTCGCTTGCTCATCAGAGTCTTTATGTCTGCTCGTTCACTGCCGTCGTCATTGAGTCTCGAACGAATCACCGTCGAAAAACTCTCCTCGCCCAACGTCACGGGCTCCTTGTCGCCGGTCATCACGGCCACCGTCCACCATTCGAGAGACGGGCTGTCTTCGTTCCCGATCTGCTTCTGAATGTATTCCACGAGTTGCTTGGGTTCGACGTCCGGCGAATCCGGATGAACACGATATTGGCGCAGGAACGTGAGGATCACTGTCGATGAAACGTTCCTGTAGAGAACTGCATTGCCGTTCTCGTCGCGATCGCCTCGGTTTCTGACGTCCGCGATCAGATCGCTCGCAGCCGAAATGTTCGACTGCAACCAGTCCGAGTCCTCGCGATAGAAGAATCGTGTCTGGACACGGCGACCGGCGTACGACACCCGCGCCGCTCGGGCGGCTCCCATCTTCGAGGTGATGCTGAGGGATGGGTGCGTGCGGATGCGTACTGCGACGTCGGTCGGCCTGAGGTTCTGTCGCTGGTAGTAGTCGATGTCGTCCCGCATCTCTCGCTCGACGGTGGCCAAGTGTCTGAAGGCGCGTTCCAGCCCAGGGGTCATCCAGATGCGCGGGAGGTCCTCGTAGCCTGTTCGAAAACCGAACCATCGCCCCATCTGAAGAAGCGTGTCGTAAGCGGTCGCTGCCCGAACGAAGAAGCTGACGACCAGCCCTTCGAGCGTCAGGCCTCGGGACAATGTATTTCCACCGACGGCAATCGCAACGACGGGTTCGCCCGTGTAGTCGAGTCGCTCTTCACTCTTGTAGTTGTCCAGAATCACGCGACTCGCGGCGAGGACGTCCGGCAACCGCTCCAGCACTTCCTCGAATGTGTTCTGGATATGACCGAATTCTGCGGCCGGCACGCGCGCGGTCTCCTCGGTCCATAATTTCCGCCACGAATCGACCACTGTTTCATCGGAGCCGGAGAGCGCTCGAAGCGCCTCAACCCTCAATTCCTCGAGCAACGGCTTGTAGGACTCCTGGACTGCAATCTTCACCGATGTATGGATGAGCATCGTGCTGTGATCAGATGCACCACGAGCTCGACGAGCTGCGGTGGCGAGCCAGAACCACGTCACCGCGTCGCGAAGCTCTGGTGTGATCGTCGGCACGAAGTTGGCCTCTGCAGCCTTTCCGACTGGGCGAAGCAGTTTCACGTCGGATTCGGGTACAAGCCTCACCATGTCGTGACCGTCGGGCGCCGAGTCGGTGTCGTCCCCTTCGACGATGTCCCGGCCGAAGATCATCTCGGTTCCGAAATAGCCGTCCGGGCGCGGCAGGTTGAGAATGAAGTCCTTGGGGTAGAGATCCTTCGACGATGGATCGATGAACACATTTGCGAATGGAGTGGCGGTGTAGCCGACGTACGTGGAGCGAGGGAAAAGATCGAGGAGTTCGAGGATCAGGGGATTGATCCTGCCGGTCGCCACGGAGGCTTGATCCGCCTCGTCGTCGATGAGCAGTACCTTCAGGTCTTGCAGGGTTCGCTTCGCTCCGTCAGCACTCAACCACTTGATCAGCCGTTGGAGGACTACCGGATTCTTCTTGACCACTGCGAGCGCGACCTTGTCGGTCGTCAACGTCGCGACGGCTGAGGCCGCGGGAATCACGAAGTCGTGATCTTCGGTCGTGAGTGTGTGCCATTCCTTCTGGTTGAGAGCCGTCAGCTGGCTGTCCAACCTGATTTGGGTCTGCTTGCGGAGACCATTGTGAATCCCTGACAGGACGATCACGAAACCATACTTCTCATCGGCCAGTTTCGCGATGACTGAGGTGAAGTTCGTTGTCTTACCACTCTGCACGTACCCGACAACGAGTCCTCTGGACTGGAATTTCTTAGTGTCCGGTCGTGGAGTGTGGGCCACCACTGTGCTCGACGCTTCGTCGAGAAGATCAATGCGTGAGGCCGGCCACTTGTCGACCGTCTCGAATTCATTCCTGAGGGAACCCCAGAATTTGGCCGGTTTGGTCGGACCCGAGTACCAGGGCGTCATTCCCGCGGCGACGATCGCTTTCCCTCCGCTGGAGACGTGATCGAGCTCCGACAGATACTCCTTGCGGAGGGCGGCCACTGTTTCGTCGCCGAGCATCTGAAATCTGAGCACGGCATCATCGACACCGAATTGCTTCGCGTGGAACGCGAACAGGTCATAGAAATCGTTCATTTTGTGGTCCCCCCACATGCTTCGCTGCTGGATTAACTTCTAGCACGTCGGGACGAACTCCATGCGCATACAGTGAAGTGCGTGGAGCCCACCCCGCTGACGCCAGCAGTGCGAAGCCGGATGTCCCGCCAGAAGCGGCGGGACACGATGATCGAGCTCGCCCTGCGTAAGGAGTTGCATGCTCGTGGCCTTCGGTTCCGATTGTTCCGACCTGTGCCAGGCCGTCCTCGACGGACTATCGACATCACCTTCCCGGTCACGAAGGTCGCAGTATTCGTCGACGGATGTTTCTGGCACGGGTGCCCCCTCCATCGCACCTACCCGACGAACAACGCGGCGTGGTGGGACGCGAAGATAAGCGCGAATATTTTGCGCGACAAGGACACGGACGCGACATTGAACGCAGAAGGCTGGCGAGTAGTACGCGTTTGGGAACACCAGAATCCGCAGGATGCCGCGGATGAGATCGTCGACCTGATCGCTCGCCGGCGTGCCGGCACTGTGGATGACGGTGGCAATCCGTAGGATCAAGACGTGTCGCGATTCAAAGTTATAGATCTGTTCGCCGGCTGCGGGGGACTGACGGCGGGGTTCGCTGCGACGGGTCGTTACGAGTCGATTGCCGCGGTCGAAATCGATCCCATGGCCGCGGCCACCTACGCAGCGAATTTCGGCGACCACGTGCATACCGGCGACATCCGGGAATGGGTCAAAGGCGCACTGCCCCAAGCCGACGTCGTGATCGGTGGACCGCCGTGCCAAGGGTTTTCTGCCCTCGGCCGCCAGGACCCAAATGATCCGCGCAACGTCCTTTGGCGCGAGTACGTCAACGCCTTGACCCGAATCCGGCCGGCGGCGTTCGTGATCGAGAATGTTCCGCAGTTCCTCAAGTCCGTTCAGTACGTGGATCTGCAGCGTGAGGTGAGCGAGGGTGGGCTTCTCGAGGAATACGAGATCGAGGCTTACGTGCTCAATTCGGCGGATTACGGTGCGCCGCAGGCAAGAAGGCGCGCCGTTGTGTTCGGGCGCAGGCGTGGACAGAACGCCCTCGGCGTCCCGCCGAAGTCGACGATCAAGCGAACTGTCGAGGACGCCTGGTCCGATGTTCCTCGGTCCGTGACAGAGGTGGACCTTCCCGAACGTTCAGACGGCGAGCGGGGACCGTACCGAAGCCGAGAGCTTCATCTCACCCGACGCCCGACGGCTCACTCGCTGGCGCGCTATGCGGCTATCACGAAGCCCGGCGGAAACCGCCACGACCTCCCCGATCATCTAAGCACTCCGGGCTGGCGCAAGCACAAGACTGGTTCTGGTGACGTAATGGGGCGCCTTTGGTGGGACCGGCCGTCGGTGACCATTCGAACCGAGTTCTTCAAGCCTGAAAAGGGACGCTATCTTCACCCGAGCGAAGACCGCCCGATCACGCACTATGAGGCAGCGCGTCTCCAGGGATTCGCAGACGACTTCATCTGGTATGGCAGCAAGTCTGAAATTGCTCGCCAGATCGGTAACGCCGTGCCCGTTCCTCTCGCGGAAGCGGTAGCGAGACATCTCCTGCTGGTGCTCGATGAGCAGGCAGAAGCTGAACTCGACTTCCCGGCGCAGAGCGAGTCGGACCAAGCGGCATGATCACCTTCGTGGCTTGATGCTCCAGAGCCCTTCGTGGCGGTGCTTCCGATCTATCGGGGACAGGGTTCCCGTTGCTCGCAGTGACTGAGCGGCCCACCGGAGGTCGTATTGCCAGGTGTACAGGAGATCGCCTGACTCCTTGAGCTCGGCCTCGTGGTGAATCCAGATGTGCTCCGCGACTCGGACATGATGTGCGGAGCCTGTCATGCTTTCAAGAGCGTCGAGTAGCCAAGGTCCCAAGTCGGATTTGCTTGCCATGTATGCAGCTTGGCAAAGGATGGGCCTCATCGGCAATTGAAGCTGGTGCGACTCAAGGCCAGGACCTCACGAAATGCTGCGCTACGCGAATGTAATCGTCAGCTACGTGGGCTCTTCCAATGCGTCAGCTACTTACGGCCCGTGGCCAGCCCCCAGGGCACGGCAAATTGGGCATCACCTATCCATGCAACATTCCCAATAGCGTCCAGTCAGTCGGATCTACCGTGGGGAGCGCTTTGGGGAGTAGGCACCTATTGAGATGCCCGCACGCTCAAGGCGCGCAATCCTCTCGTGGTGCTGATCTTCTAGCCACGAAACCTCGTCCCCTTGGTTCCAAATGTGGTCGCGGAGGTAGGCGTCGCCCATGGCGGCTCGAAGAACTTCTTCCAAACGAGTCAATTGCCCTTGCTTGTTTCCGAAGATGACCCGACTAACCTTCACATCGTCGTACGGCTCGATCGCCTCGGCGAGTTGTTCAAGGGTAATGAACCCTAGCCTCTTCAGGAGGCGCGTCGTCCACTCATAGCTCCAGTCTCGCATTCGACCGTCTTCGCCATACTCCCGATCCAGAAATAGCTTGAGGCTGGCTGGAGTCACTTCGACCTGGTTCAGGGTATTGCTCTCGACGGCGGTTCTGGCTGCGTTTTCCTGTGCCACTTGGGCGTTTGCAATTGCCTGAAATTCTCTGTCTCCGATCTCGAGCATTCCGGCCAGAGCTAAGAAGCGGCGTCCAATTTCATTCGGCAGCGCATCGACCGACTTGTACTGAATATCGTGCTCAATTTCGGCCCACGCATGCTGAAGAATCGTTCGCACCTGCACCTCAGCGCAGAACCCGGAGAATTCTGCATACTCGGGCAGGCTGAGGCGTTTGTCGCTTAGCTTGACCAGATAATGCACACTCTGGTAGCCCAGCCGGGTTTCCTGCTCGAGTAAGGCGCCCTTGTCGATGGTTTCGATGATCTCAAATTCTTCGCGCACCGAGACATCAGCTTCTTTGACCGAAGAGAGAAAGTAAGTTATGGCGCGAACCGCCGAGAGGTCTGTTATTTGTCTCAAGGGGTCTGGATACTTCGGCGACTCTGGATCCTCTGCCTTGGATTGCGCCGCCTTATTCCCGAAACTCTCCACGGTCTTTGTGCGCGACTGAACAGTGGTCGTCATAATGTTCGCGGTCTGGAGCGTCATAGTCAGGATTCTCTCCACAGCCATGGTGAAGGCCTCAAATCTCGGACGGACTCGACGATACAGATCTTCAGCAACCCTCCTGTGTTGGTCGAAATCGAATGTCTGAACCTCTTCTTCGAGGGGGAGAGCTACGTCGTCGTGATTCACCATTCAATTCTCGTTGATCTACAGCTGACGTGCGGACCATCCGAATGTGAAAAGTCTTGAGATCTCGCGGGCGCGGTCAATCGTTGTTCGCCTCTCGCTATTCGGCGCACAGATGCAGTCGCCTGCTTCGCTTGGCTGGAGCCTTGGCTCGAGGCAACCAAGCACGGCAACTCGAATTGCGGTCGACTACTCCGGGCGACTTATTGCCGGGGAGCTGCCGCATGAGTTCCCAGCTGGCCGTCTGAAAGGCGTCCAGAATGGAGGTGCATCTGCTCGTTAGCGCCCTTGTGCTCGGCGCCGTCCCCACCCGGCAGCGGACGTACTGGCTGCCACCGCGGTCGTAGGGGACTGGCCTCAGGTCAGGTTGATCGACTGGATGATGCCGAGGGTTGTGCGCTGTAGGCGGTCGTTTTCGAGACCCCATGCGAGGGCCGCGTCGAGACGAGCGCTGATCGCGTCGGTCATTCGCTTGCCGCCGAAGATCGACAGGGCCTCGCGCTTAAGATCGGGCTCTGCCAGACCTGCCGAGGCCTCGGCGACGATAGACATCGCGTTCGCGATCTCTATCAGGGGGACGTGATCCAGCGCGCGGACGTCGCCCTGCTGGGTCGCGCGGGCGCGCCGCCAGGTCGACGGGTCGAGCTCGGTTGGCCAGGCGAAGGGCTCGGCTGAGCGGGCCTTCATCTCGGCGGGGACGAAGTGGAGGATGGCCGTTGCCCGGGCCTGCGCGACCTTATTCAGGTCGAACGCGGCTGCCACGAGTTTTGCGAGACGCACCAGGTGGACCGGGCCCTCGGTTGCCACGATTTCACGGATGACGGCCTCGACTGCTCGGCCGGCGTCTTGGCGGGGGAGGGCGTCGAGGACGGCGATCGATCCGACGCGGCGGGGCGTCCAGGGGATGTAGGGCTCGATGAGGTCGGCGGCGGTCGAGGGAGAAGCGGCAGACGTGGTGCCGAGCTTCAGGAAGAGGCTCGGCGGATCGGATGGCGTGAGGCCGTCGCTTAACGACTCGTCCTCGGTGTCGTATTCGTCGACAGCGACTGCCGGGGTCGACGAAGTCGGGCTCTCGATCTCTACGTCGTCCTCGAGGGCCTTCTCGACCATCGAGTCGACCTGAGCGAGCTGCTCGCCGTTGGCGGCGGCCGCCTGCACGTCGGCGATTGCCAGTTCGAGGCGGTCGAGGACCGCCTCGCGGGCGTGCAGCCACTCCGGGAGCCAGACGCGCTCGACCGCCGGCCAGTGCATGAGGTTTTTCAGGACCTCCGTGGGGAGGCCGTCGCGGTCGGCTACGGTGCGACGGGACCTCCACGAGTCGCCGTCGAGGAGCACCGCCAATACTGGGCGGTCGGGAGAGTCCGCCGGGGCGATGCTCAGGTCGACGCGGAAGTCGGAGAGGCCTACGTCCGTCTTCACGGCGAGGCCGCGCATCCGGAGTTCGGCGGCTATGTCGTCTCGGTGGCGGTCGAAGATGGCTGTGCGGCGGGGGTCGGCCTCGAGGGCGTCTGAGCCGCTGGCCGCCATCTCGAGGTACG
>BADC01000621.1 GCA_000333435.1 Corynebacterium-like bacterium B27
CGTCGGGCCGCGTCTCGTCGAGATACGACGCAGCGTCGCATCCGGATCCCGGAGGATGACCGTGTGCCCGCGCTCGGCAAGACTGTCGGCGACGCGGCGACCCGACCGGAGCGAGACGTCGCGTTCGTGGGAGATGCCACCGGCGAGGACGACGACGGTGCGAGGAGTGACGGAATCGGTCATGATCTCAATCCAGGTTGGGCGGTGGCGCGGAGAAGTTGCGGTCGCGAACCTCTTCGACCTGGTGCGCACCGCGGTCGCCGAGGTGGCGCCGCTCGACACCATCCCGGGCGTGCGCATCCTGCCGTCGGCCCTCTCCGACGAGGGCCCGCTCATCGGCGCCGCCGGACTCGTGCACCGCGCCGAACTGCTCCCCTGAGCTCCCCCGCCCTCGGAACCCGCGAACCCTACCGCTTGCGCTTCTCGCGCACCCGCATGTTCACCACGATGGGCGTGCCCTCGAAGCCGTAGATCTCGCGCAACCGCCGCTGCACGTACCGGCGGTACCCGGGGTCGAGGAACCCGGTCGTGAACAGCACGAATGTCGGCGGCCGCGACGCCGCCTGCGTGCCGAACAGGATGCGCGGCTGCTTGCCCCCACGCACGGGGTGCGGATGCGCGGCCGTCAGCTCGGCCAGGAACGCGTTGAACTTCCCGGTCGGAATGCGCGTGTCCCACGAGTCGAGCGCGAGCTCCAGCGCCGGCACGAGCTTCTCCAGGTGCCGCCCGGTGCGCGCCGAGATGTTCACCCGGGGCGCCCACGTGACGTGCGCGAGGTCCTGCTCGATCTCGCGTTCGAGGTAGCGTCGCCGCTCGTCATCGAGCAGGTCCCATTTGTTGAACGCGAGCACGAGCGCGCGCCCCGACTCCAGCACGAGGTCGATGATGCGCAGGTCCTGTACCGAGATCGGCTCGGTGACGTCGAGCACCACCACCGCCACTTCGGCTTTCTCCAGCGCTGCGGAGGTGCGCAACGACGCGTAGAAGTCCGCCCCCTGCTGCAGGTGCACCCGCTTGCGGATACCGGCGGTGTCGACGAAGGTCCACACGCGCCCGCCCAGCTCGATCTGCTCGTCGACCGGGTCGCGCGTGGTGCCGGCGAGCTCGTTCACGACCACGCGTTCTTCGCCCGCCGCCTTGTTGAGCAGCGAGCTCTTGCCCACGTTCGGCCGCCCGAGGATCGCGACGCGGCGAGGCCCGCCCACCTCCTGCTTCGCGACGGCCGACACCTCCGGCATCTTCTCCATCACGAGATCGAGCAGGTCGGCCACCCCGCGCCCGTGCAGCGCCGACACCGGGTACGGCTCGCCGAGCCCGAGCGACCAGAGAGCGGATGCCCCGGGCTCCTGCCGCACGTCGTCGACCTTGTTCGCCGCGAGGAACACGGGCCGCTTCGCCCGGCGCAGCAGCTTCACGACGTGCTCGTCGGTCGCCGTCGCCCCCACGTTCGAGTCGACCACGAACAGCACGACGTCGGCGAGGTCGATCGCCACCTCGGCCTGCGCGGCGACGGCGGCGTTGATGCCCGACGCATCGGGTTCCCAGCCGCCGGTGTCGACGAGCGTGAAACGGCGCCCGTTCCACTCCGCCTTGTAGGCCACCCGGTCGCGGGTGACGCCCGGCACGTCCTCGACCACGGCCTCGCGCCGGCCGAGGATGCGGTTCACCAGCGCCGACTTGCCCACGTTCGGCCGCCCCACGATGGCCAGCACCGGGAGGGCCGGCAGGTAGAAGACGCCGTCGGGGTAGTCGTCGGAGAGCTCGAGCAGGTCGAGGTCGCCCTCGTCGAGCTCGTAGTCGTCGAGGCTCGAGCGCAGCGCGGCGGCGCGCTGCTCGGCCAGCTCGTCGTCGACCGACGCGAGCCGCTCGCCGAGATCGTCGGCCGGCGCGTCGAACTCCTCGCCGTCGTCACCCGTGGCGAGGGAGTTGGGGGTCTGGTCATCCGCCATGCGCGGTCCTCACTGTCTGAACCACCTCGACCACCGCCGAGACGGTCTGATCGAAGTCGAGTTCGGTGGAATCGACGGTGGTCACACCGTCGGCGGCATTCATGAAGTCGACCACCCGGGAATCGGCCTGGTCACGCGCCCGGAGCGCCTCTCCGACCGCGGCCGCCGACTCGCTGGTCAGTTCCTTGGAGCGCCTGGCCATTCTAGCCTCTTCGCTGGCCGTGAGCAGGATGCGCACCGGCGCATCCGGGGTCACCACCGTCGTGATGTCCCGCCCCTCCACGACGATCCCGTCGAACGGGGTCGCGGCCATGATGGCGCGGAAGCGCTCGTTCAGCCACTGCCGAACCTCGGGGATGCGCGCCACGAGACTCACCACGCCCGTCACCCGTGGCTCGCGGATGGCGTCCGTCACATCCGCCGAGCCCACTCGCACGTAGTAGTGGTCGGGGTCGGTGCCGATGCGGAAGTCGAACGTGGGCAGCGCGGCGATGACGGCGGCGGACGACGACGCGTCGATGCCCTGCACCATGAGGTGCCACGACAGGGCCCGGTAGCTCGCGCCGGTGTCGAGGTAGGCGAAGCCGAGCGCACGGGCCACGGCCCGGCTCACGCTCGACTTGCCGCTGCCGGCCGGGCCGTCGACGGCGACGACCAGGGGTTCGGTGGTGCTGGTCATCCGGCGATCCTCCAGCCGCGTTCGGTCAAGGCATCCGTCAGTCGCTGCACGGTCTCGGGCAGCACCGCGATCTCGGCGAGACCGATCTGGGCCCCCGGCGAGTGCTCGAGCCGCAGGTCTTCGAGGTTCACGCCGATCTCCCCCACCTCGGTGAGCAGGCGCGCCAACTCGCCCGGGGTGTCGTCGACCATCACGACGATGGCGGCGTACCGCCTGTCCTGCCCGTGCTTGCCCGGGATGCGCGCCACCCCAGCGTTGCCGCCCGCCAACTCCTCGGCGATGTCCCGCCGCGCGCCCGGCGCCTCGGGGTCGGCGAGCGCTGCGATGAAGCGGTCGAGATCGCCGCGGAACTCCTCGAGCACCGCCACCACCGGAGCGGCGTTGGCACCGAGGATCTGCACCCACAACTCGGGGTCACTGCTCGCGATGCGCGTGACGTCGCGGAGGCCCTGCCCGGCGAGGTTCACCGCCGCATCCGGTGCCCCGGCGAGCCGGCGCGCCATCACGGTCGACACCACCTGCGGCGCGTGCGACACCAGTGCGACGCTCGCGTCGTGCTCCTCGGCGCTCATCTCCACGAGGGTCGCACCGAGGTCGAGAATGAGGTCGTCGACGGCCGCCGCCGTCTGATACGAGATGGCGGGGTGTCCCGCCACCACCCAGGGGCGGCCGAGGAACAGGTCGGCGCGGCCCGACATCGGCCCGCCCTTCTCGCGCCCAGCGAGCGGATGCGAGCCCACGTACCGGGTCACGTCGCCGCCGGCAGCGATCACGGCGTCGAGGATCGGCCGCTTGACGCTCGCCACGTCGGTCACGACGGCGCGCGGGTAGGCGGAGAGCTCACGCACGATCACCGATGCCGTCACGTCCGGCGGCACGCACACGACCACGATCTGCGGTTCGTCGCCATCGGTCGCGCGGCGGCCCGCGCCGTAATCCACGGCGATGCTCACGTTCGTGGGCGACGAGTCGGAGAGGATGACATCCACCCCGCGGGCCCGCAGCCCGAGCGCGATGCTCGTACCGAGCAGGCCCACCCCCACGACCCGCACGGGGCCGGTCAACCGGCTTTCGGGCACACTCACTCCTCGATCTCGTCGGCGCTGTCGGCCGCGTCAGTCCCATCGGCCGCGTCAGTCGCGTCAGCCGGCCTGCCCTGCGCGTCGCGCGAGAGGGTCAGCAAACGGCCGACTTCCACCTTAGTCAGGTCGCGAACCCCGCCCGCCTTGAGGGTGCCGAGGCTCAGCGGGCCGAACGAGCGCCGCACCAGCTCGGTCACCGGATGCCCGACCGCGTCGAGCATCCGCCGCACGATGCGGTTGCGGCCGGAGTGCAGCGTGATCTCCACGAGGGAGCTGCCGCGCTCCACGTCGAGGAGCCGCGCCCGGTCGGCGGCGATCGGGCCGTCCTCCAGCTCGATGCCAGCGGTCAGCTTCGCGATGGTCTGCGGCGTCATCCGCCCGTCCACCTTGGCGATGTAGGTCTTCAGCACGCCGAACGACGGATGCGCGAGCACGTGCGCGAGGTCGCCGTCGTTCGTGAGGATGAGGAGTCCGCTGGTCTCCGCATCCAACCGCCCCACGTTGAACAGACGCTCCTCGTACTTCTCGGTGTAGCGCCGCAGGTCGGGCCGGCCGTACTGGTCGGCGAGCGAGCTCACGATGCCCACCGGTTTGTTGAGCATGACGTAGCGCTTGCCGGGGTCGAGCTGCACCGCGACGCCGTCCACGGCGACGAGGTCGACGGCGGGGTCGATCCGGCGCCCGAGCTCGGTCACGATCTCGCCGTTCACCTCGACGCGGCCGGCCTCGATCAGCTGCTCGGAGACCCGGCGGGAGGCGACGCCGGCGGCTGCCATGACTTTCTGCAACCGCACGCCCTCGGGCGCACGGCCCTCCGTGTCGTCCCACGGCGGGATCTCGAACGGGGTCATCGCACCGCTCCGATCTCGTCGAACCCGTCGCTGCCGTCGGGCAGCAGGGGCGAGATCTTCGGCAGTTCCTCCAGCGAGTTGATGCCGAGCTGGGTGAGCAGCAGGTCGGTGGTGCCGTAGAGGATGGCGCCCGTCTCGGCCTGCGTCGACACCTCGGTGATGAGGCCGCGGCTGAGCAGGGTGCGCACCACCGAGTCGACGTTGACCGCGCGGATCGACGCCACCGCGCCGCGGGAGATCGGCTGCTTGTAGGCGATCACCGAGAGCGTCTCGAGCGCCGCCTGGGAGAGCCGCGACGGGTTCTGGGTGAGCACGAAGTCGGCCACGAGAGAGTCCCACTCGCTCCGCACGTAGAAGCGCCACCCGCCGGCGACCTCGCGCAGCTCGAAGCCGCGGCGCACCGACCCGGGGGGCGACCCCGTCGTAGTCCTCGACGAGTCGCTCGATCCCCTGGCGCACCACCGGCACCGGCCGCCCGAGCGCGGTGGCGAGCGCCATCAGGCTCTGTGGCTCGTCGGCCACCATGAAGATGGCTTCGAGCGCCCGGTCGACGTCTATCGGCGTCGTCGCAGGGCCCCCGTCGGCACCGCCCTCCCGAACGTCCTGCTCGGCCTCAGTTGTCATAATCGGCTCCCAGATTGGCGAGGTTGTCTTCGTTCCAGTTCTCCGCGGTCCAGCGCAGGGTGAGTTCGCCGAGCGGTTCGAGCTGCTCGAACGAGATGGAGGCGTGCCGGTAGAGCTCGAGCACGGCGAGGAAGCGGGCGATCACCACGCCCTTCTCGGCGATCCCGGCGATCAGCTGCCGGAACGAGACCGGCGCGTCCGACGAGCGCAGCACCGCCACCACGTGCGCGGCCTGCTCGCGGATGCTCACGAGCGGCGCGTGCAGATGCTCCAGCCCCACGGTCGGCAGTTCGCGCGGCGCGAGGGCGAACGCGGCGAGCGCCGCGAAGTCGTCGGGTGAGAGCGTCCACACCAGCTCCGGCGTCTGCTGCCGGTACTTCTCCTCGAGCCGCACCTGTCGCGGCCGGCGCGTGGCCTCGTCGTCGAAGCGGGCGGCGAGCCACGCCGACACCTCCTTGAAGGCGCGGTACTGCAGCAGGCGCGCGAACAACAGGTCGCGGGCTTCGAGCAACGCCACGTCCTCCGCGTCGACGAGCTCCCCCTGGGGCAGCAGCCCCACGATCTTGAGGTCGAGCAGCGTCGCCGCCACCACCAGGAATTCGGATGCCCGGTCGAGCTCCTCGGCCGAGTCGAGGTTCTTCAGGTAGCCGATGAACTCATCCGTCACCCGGCTGAGCGAGATCTCGGTGATGTCGAGCTCGTGCTTGGAGATGAGCGAGAGCAGCAGATCGAACGGGCCCTCGAAGTTCGACAGGCTCAGCGAGAAGCCGGGCGCGGTGACCGGCGTCTCCGCCGCGAGCGAGGCCTCAGGCGATCGCGCCACGGGCGACCAGTTCTCTGGCCAGCTGCTTGTAGGCCTTCGCGGCGTTGTGCTCGGGCGCGAACTGGGTGATGGGTTTGCCCGCCACCGTCGCATCCGGGAACTTCACGGTGCGGCCGATCACGGTCTCGAACACCTTGTCGCCGAAGGTCTCGACCACGCGCTCGAGCACCTCGCGCGAGTGCAGCGTGCGCGGGTCGTACATGGTGGCGAGGATGCCGTCGAGCTCGATCGCCGGGTTCAGCCGGTCGCGGATCTTGTCGATCGTCTCCACCAGCAACGCCACCCCGCGCAGGGCGAAGTACTCGCACTCGAGCGGGATGAGCACGCCGTGGCTGGCCGTCAGCGCGTTCACGGTAAGGAGGCCGAGCGAGGGCTGGCAGTCGATCAGGATGACGTCGTACTGGTCGCTGACCTTGCGCAGCACCCGCGCCAGGATCGATTCGCGCGCCACTTCGCTCACCAGGTGCACTTCGGCAGCCGAGAGGTCGATGTTGGCGGGGATGATGTCGAGCCCGGGAACGCTGGTGTGCTGAATGGCCTCGTTCGGGTCTTTCAGCGAACCGAGCAGCAGGTCGTAGATGGTCGGCGCGTCATGGGTGAGCACACCGAGCCCGGCCGAGAGCGCGCCCTGCGGGTCGAAGTCGATGGCGAGCACGCGGCGGCCGTACTCGGCGAGCGCCGCGCCGACGTTGACGCTCGTGGTCGTCTTGCCGACGCCGCCCTTCTGGTTGCAGAGCGAGATGATGCGCGCGGGCCCATGCGACGTCAGGGGCGCCGGTACGGGGAACTCGCGCAGCGGGCGGCCGGTCGGACCCACCTTGGGGAGATCGAGGCCGGCGAGCTCGTCGCTCGTCGTGTCGTTGTTCCGCGTCGTCTTCGCCGTTCTCACGTTCCTGGTCGGCACCGAAGTCGCTCCGCACGGGATCAGGAATGTTGTCGATGTCCAAGCCCCACCAGTGCCGGCCGGTGAAACGGCGATCCGTTTCATCGTAGAAGCTGCTGCCCAGCGCCGCGCCCATCAATCGACGCTCATGCGACGAGCCGTCGCCGGTGAAGCTGTCGACGACGATCGAGGAGCACTGGCTGAGACGGTAGAAGATGCCTTTCCCGAATCCATACGTGCCCCCACCGAACTCATTGTCGCGCGCCTCACCGACGTTCCTGAGAAACTGGACGAAATCGCTTCGCTCGCCCACTTGCGGCTTGGTCCCCGCCCTGAGTGGGCCTCCCAGTCCGCGAGTTCCTCTGTCCGAGATGGTCACCACGACCGAGTCCGGACGCAAGTGCTCAGCAAGGAGGCGAACGTCTCCACCTGCGGGAGCCGGCAGGAGGAGCTTGTTCCACGCTCCCGCAGATGCTCCGAGCTTCCTGATGTCGACGCCGAAATGCACGTCTTGGTCGCCGATTCGCGCATCCCAGCTGTTCTGCGCCGCCTCCCTGACAAGCACGGTCAATTCGCCCAGCGCGGGCCGGCCGAGTTGGTTGACAATACCTTCAGCCGTGGCAGAGCCCTCTTCCGCGAAGGGTTGCGACCACCATTTCGGTGTCATGCGGAGACCTCGTCGGCGAGGGAATCGAGCGCGATCTCCTCGGTAAGCGGAAGGAGGTCGGAGAGTGCGACATGGTAAGAGACACGCCCGACGCCGAGTCGCGTGCTTCCGGTGATCAGATCACTGCTGACCAAACGAGGGGTCCCGGAGTCGACCCTGACGACTCGTGATGAGACTGCTGCCAGGTGAACCTCGGCCTCCTGACCCGTCCAACCTGATCGTGACAGCTTCTGACGGAAGGAATTGCCGGATACTGTGGCGTCGATGTCCGCGATGAGCGACCTCATGGTCAGGCCCAGCGGATTGGTTTCCACTTGCACCAGTATGAGAAGGAGCGACTTGCCGTCGGACTCCGCCATCTGGTCGAGGCCGTGAACGACGATGTGATCGGCCGTCGCGCCGATTCCTTTCACCTCCAGTGACCATGCCGGAAGTTCGAAATCGTGGGGGAAGTTATCGGGGCCAGTCCACCCGAGGTGTGCATGGGTGTCGCGGTGCTGGAGCGCTCGTAAGACTAGTAGCT
>BADC01000620.1 GCA_000333435.1 Corynebacterium-like bacterium B27
AGTTCACGATGCGCTTCCCTTACACCATGAAGAGCACCAGCATCGGGAGCGCGGCCACCAGGGTCGCGGCCATGAGGCCGGCCCAGTCGGGTGCCGCCTGCGGCGACGACTGCTTGAACACCGCGAGCGCGAGCGTGAGCGGCTGCACGCTGTCGTCGCTCGTGACGAGCAGGGGCCAGAAGTAGTCGTTCCAGGCCGTGATGAACCCGAGGATCGACAGCGTGATGATGGGCCCCGACGACATCGGCAGGGTGATCTGGAAGAACACCCGGATTCCTCGCGGAGCTCGAAGACGCACGCCTCGTCACCGGTGTCGTCACCCAGAACGTCGACGGCCTGCACGCCCGCGCGGGCACGAAGCACCTGGTCGACCTGCACGGCTCGATGGACCGCGTCACGTGTCTCCGCTGCGGGCAGAGCTATGCGCGCGCCGGCATCGCCGAGCGCATCAACGCCGAGAACCCCGGGCTCACCGAGCCCGCGCTGGTGCGGATGGCGCCTGACGGCGACGCCGATGTGGCCGAGTACGAATCGTTCGTGGTGCCGGCCTGCACGGTGTGCGGCGGCACCCTGAAGCCCGATGTGGTCTTCTTCGGCGAATTCATCCCCACCGAGAAGTTCGCCGAGGCTTCCTCGATGGTGGCGTCGTCGGATGCGATGGTGATCGCGGGTTCATCCCTGGTGGTCAACTCGGGCATCCGTCTGCTCGAGCAGGCCCGCCGCCGCAAGCTGCCGATCGTGATCGTGAACCGCGGGGTCACCAAGGGCGACGGCCGCGCCACGGTGAAGATCGACAGCGGCACCACGGAGACGTTGCGGGCCTTCGCCGAGCGTCTGCTCCCCTGAGCGCCGCCCCAAGCGGCCCCTAGGATGGAGGGGATGACTACCTTCACCTTCGTGCGGCACGGGCAGACCGACTGGAACTTCCAGAAGCGCATCCAAGGGGCCACTGACATCCCGCTGAACGATGTCGGCCGCGAGCAGGCGCGGGAGACCGGCGCGGCGCTCGCCACCCGGCACTGGGACGGCATCGTCGCGAGCCCGCTCAGCCGCGCGCGCGAGACCGCCGAGATCATCTCGGGCATCGTCGGGCTCGGCGCCCCCGAGCTCGTGCCGGCGCTCGCTGAGCGCAGCTATGGCGAGGCCGAGGGCCTCAACGCCGAGGAACTCGCCGCACGTTTCCCCGACCCGATGGCGCACGTCCCGGGCCGCGAGAAGCGCTCGCACGTGGTGCGCCGGGTGCTGCCCGCGCTCGAGCAACTCGCGGCCGAGCATCCGGGCCAGTCGCTGATCGTGGTGTCGCACGGCGGCGTGATCGGTTCGCTCATCCGCTACGTCACCGAGAAGATGCTCCCGCAGCAGGGCCACGCCATCCCGAACGGCTCCGCGCACGATTTCGTGGTCGACGGCGGCGAGCTGTCGATCTCGGAGTTCAACGGGGTGCCGATCGACCCGTCAATCCGGTCGCGAGCTCCGCTATCGCTCGAGCTGACTCTGCCCAGCTGAAGCCCTCGGCCTGGCGGCGGGCGGCGATCGAGCGGATGCGCCACTCCGCCGGATCCTCGAGCGCACGCACGGTGGCGGCGAATGCCGCCGCGTCTCGTGCGGGCACGTAGAGCGCCGCCGCTCCCCCGATCTCGCGGAACACCGGGATGTCGCTCACCACGATCGGCGTGCCGTAGCCCATGGCCTCCACCAGGGGGATGCCGAACCCCTCGTCGAGCGATGCGGTGACGAGCGCCGTCGCCCGCTGCAGCAGCGCGTGGTACTCCTCGTCGCTCACGCCGTCGTGGAAGACGAGCCGCGCCTCCGGGTCGATCGCCTGCAGGCGCCGCTTGTCGGCATCCGTCGCCTTGCTGAGCAGGTGCAGGGTGTAGCCCGGCAGCTCGCCGGCGGCGCGCACGAGGGTCTCGACGTTCTTGTACGGCATGAACGAGCCCATGTAGAGCAGGTCGCGGGCAGCGGCGCGCTCCCCTGCCGCGTCGGCGGCCGCGGCTGCCGCAGCCGGCTCGGGCAGGTCGGCGGCGTTCCGCGCGACCACGACCGGGCGCTTGGTGAGGGCGTGCTGGGCGATCAGGCCGCGGGTGGTCTCGGAGACGGTGACCACCGCATCCGCCCGGTTGAGAAGCATCCGCTGCGGCCACCAGGCCTTGTGGTAGAGCCGCCAGAGGATGCGCACGAAGGCGGGCAGGTCGCGCGGCGGGGTGGGGTTGGCGTAGTAGATGAGGTCGTGCACCGTGAGGGCGAGCCGGTAGCGGCGGCCCGCGGTGCCCATGGTCTGCATGGGGCTGACGACGACGTCCGGCTGCGCGCGGTTGACCTGCCGTGCCACCAGCGGCTCGAGCACGCTGGTGGGCCCCGAGACCTTCACCCACGGCACGCCGTCGGGCAGCATGACGAGCTGACGCTCGTCGCTGATGATGAGGGTGAGGTCGAGGCCGTCGATCGTCGCGAGCTCGCCCACCACGCCGGCGGTGTAGCGGCTGATGCCGTCGTGCCGGCCGATGCGGGTGTACCGGCAGTCGAAGGCGAGCTTCACGACGCGGCGCCCGCCGGCTCGAGGAAGGCGTCGATGGCCCGTGCCGCCTCGATCGGGCGCTCGTAGTGGATGAGGTGCCCGACGTCCTCCAGCACGACCAGCCGCGCGTCGGGCATCGCGTCGCGGAGGCGGTGCTGCGCGGCCAGCGGGGTGATGTCGTCCTGCGCGGCGGCGATCAGCAGGGTCGGTGCGGTGATGCCCGCGGCGTACTCGCTCACGTCGTGACTGACGGATGCCCGGAACGCGTCGAGCACCACCGTGCGGTTCGCGAAGGCGCTGAAGTAGCGGTGGTGCTGGTCGTGGATCCAGCGGCGCAGCGCCCGGTTCTTGGTCTTGGCCATCGCCACACTGATCACGCGCACCATCAGCGGGCTCGCCAGGAGCAGGTGCCCGACCTTCTCGGGCACGGCGGCGCCGAGACGGTAGTAGCCGATGGCGATGCGGGTCAGCACGCCGCGCGGGCCTTTCAGCGCCGGGGCGGCGATGGGGTTGATGAGCACCGCGGCGTCGACCGGGATGCCGGGCCGCGACGCGGTTGCCGCGAGCGCCGCCGAGACGACGATGGAGCCGAAGGAGTGACCGATGATGACGAGCCGCGCCGCCGGCGACTCCGCGCGCACCGCGGCGACGAAGTCGTGCAGCCACCCCACGTAGCCGGCGAGGTCGTGCGTGGCCTGCATCGGGGTGGAGCTGCCGAAGCCAGGCAGGTCGGGCGCCACGATGCGGTAGCCGGGCCGGTCGAGCTGCGCGACGACGGGTTCGAGGCCGTGGTGGTCGCCCCGGTAGCCGTGCACGACGACGAGCAGCGTGCGGGCTGCGGCACGGGCATCCGCATCGGCGCCCGCCGCGCCGTACTCCCAGAGGTAAGTGTCGCTGCCGTCGATCTCGAGCATCCGCTCGGTCACGGGCACGCGGGCGAGTTCGACGGCGTAGGGCGAGGCGACGGTCATCCCGTCCAGCATAGACGCGGTGCCGCCCGTTTCCTGGGTCGCCGACCCCCTGTGCGTGTCGGTGACCTGGACTATCGTGAAAACGTCACCAGGCCCGCTCCGATGTTCCGAAAGGACGCCCGTGAACTTCACCGCACCCATCCAGTTGCCGGGGCTCACGCTCGATCCGCAGTGGTACCGGAGGTCGGTGTTCTACGAGGTGATGATCCGCTCCTTCGTCGATTCCAACGGCGACGGCTTCGGCGACATCGCGGGGCTCATCTCGAAGCTCGACTACCTGCAGTGGCTCGGCATCGACGCGCTCTGGCTGCCGCCTTTCTTCCAGTCGCCCCTCCGCGACGGCGGCTACGACGTCTCCGACTTCAAGGCGGTGCTGCCCGACTACGGCACGGTCGAAGAGTTCCGCGACCTCGTCACGAAGGCGCACGAGCGCAACATGCGCATCATCATGGACTTCCCGCTGAACCACACCTCCGACCAGCACGAGTGGTTCCAGCAGTCGCGCGAAGACCCGGAGGGGCCGTACGGCGACTACTACGTCTGGAGTGACACCGACGAGAAGTACGAGAACATCCGCATCATCTTCGTCGACACCGAGGAGTCGAACTGGACGTTCGACCCCGTGCGCCGCCAGTTCTTCTGGCACCGGTTCTTCTCGCACCAGCCCGACCTCAACTTCGAGAACCCGGCGGTGCAGGAGGCCATCTTCGACATCTGCCGGTTCTGGCTCGACATGGGGGTCGACGGCCTGCGGCTGGATGCCATCCCCTACCTCTTCGAGTCCGACGAGGGCAACGGCGAGGGCGAGCCGAAGACGCACGAGTACATCGCGCGGCTGCGCGAGATGATGGACACGGAGTACCCCGGTCGCATGCTCGTCGCCGAGGCGAACCAGTGGCCGCGTGAGGTCGCCGCCTTCTTCGGCACCGAGGAGGAGCCGGAGTGCCACATGGCGTTCGACTTCCCGGTGATGCCACGCATCTATTACTCGCTGCGGTCGCAGAAGGCGGATGAGCTCATCCGGGTGCTCTCGGAGACCACGGCCATCCCCGAAGGCGCCGCCTGGGGCGTGTTCCTCCGCAACCACGACGAGCTGACGCTGGAGATGGTGTCGGAGGAGTACCGGCAGGCCATGTACGGCTGGTACGCCTACGACCCGCGGATGCGCTCGAACATCGGCATCCGGCGGCGCCTCGCTCCCCTGCTCGACAACTCGCGGGCCGAGCTCGAGTTGACGCACGCGCTGCTGTTCGCGCTGCCCGGCTCGCCGTTCCTCTACTACGGCGA
>BADC01000619.1 GCA_000333435.1 Corynebacterium-like bacterium B27
GCCGATACGGCGCGGGTTGCCGACCACGTCCTCGTCGGCCATCGCGTGAGGGTGGCCACGATGCTGCCCGCGGCGAGCGGATGCCCGGAGTAGTCAGCCCGCCCGGGAACACCCGCTCGTCGAACTGCCGCGCGATCGGCTCGGAGATGAGCACGCCGCCGACCGGCACGTAGCCGGAGTTCACGCCCTTCGCGAAGGTCACGAGGTCGGGCACCACGTCGAACGCGTCGAAGGCGAACCACTCGCCCGTGCGCGCGAAGCCGGCCATCACTTCGTCGAGGATGAGCATGATGCCGTAGCGGTCGGCGATGGCGCGGACACCCGGGAGGTAGCCGGGCGGGGGAACGAGGATGCCGGCGGTGCCCGGGATGGTCTCGACGAGGATCGCCGCGACGGTGTCCGGCCCCTCGGACTGGATGACCCGCTCGAGGTGGTGCAGCGCGCGCTCCGCCTCCTGCTCGGGGGTCTCGGCCCAGAACTCGGAGCGGTACAGGTACGGCCCGAAGGCGTGGACGTGCCCGCGCGCGTACTCGTTGGGCATCCGTCGCCAGTCGCCGGTGGCCACGATGGCCGCGCCGGTGTTGCCGTGGTACGAGCGGTAGTGCGAGACGACCTTGTCGCGGCCAGTGACCAGCCGCGCGAGGCGGATGGCGTTCTCGTTGGCGTCGGCGCCGCCGTTGGTGAAGAACACCTTCTCGAAGGATGCGGGGGCGTGGTCGAGGATCATGGCCGCCGCCCGCGCTCGGGTCTCGTTCGCGTGCGCCGGCGCGATGGTCGTCAGGCGCGCGGCCTGCTCCTGGATGGCGGCGACGACGGCCGGATGCTGGTGGCCGATGTTCACGTTGACCAGCTGGCTCGAGAAGTCGAGGTACTCGTTGCCCTCGAAATCCCAGACGGTGGTTCCGGAGCCGCCGGCGATGGCGAGGGGATCGAGGCTCCCCTGCGCCGACCAGGAGTGGAAGACGGTCGAGCGGTCGGCGGAACTGACGGACTGGTTCGTGGGCATGGCACCAGTCTCGGCCGCGCAGACCCACCCGTCGCTGTCGGGTCTGTCGACCTCTATGCTGAATTCTCGACGAATTGATGAATGTGCTGCGACCGAGGAGGAACCGTGCCGGCGACGCTCCGCGAGCTGCTCGGGCAGGACGAGTTCCGGCTCCGGCTCGTGGCCGGCGGCGGTGACGACCTCGCCTTCCTCGACCGGCCACTGGTGTGGGCGCACAGCTCCGATCTCGCCGACCCCACGCCGTGGCTCGAGGAGGGGCAGCTGCTGCTCACCGACGGCGCGCAATTCGTGGCGGTGGACGACGCCTTCATCGACCGGTACGTCGGCCGCCTGAATCGGCGCGGGGTGATCGCGCTCGGGTTCGCGACCGGCATCGTGCACGACGGCATCCCTC